>JBFFJL010000609.1:0-1958 GCA_041555955.1 Nevskiaceae bacterium | reverse complement strand
TGTCGGTGTCGACGGCCTGGAAATACGAATGCGCCAGCGGTGCCTGCTCGGACATGCCGCGCAGTACGCGCTCGGACAGGTCTTCGACCATCCACGCGTACAGTTGCGCGCCGTCGGCGGCCGTGGCGCGGCTGGGGAATCCGGTGACGCCGTTGCGGCTGGTGCGGTTGACCGGATGCGAGAACACGCAGCCATCGGTGCGGTCCGGATCGTCGGCGGCGGCGATGCGATCCTCGCGCACCATCTCCGGTGAGATCGCCTGCATCAAGGCCGTTTCGGCGGCGTTGGCATGCCAGTCTTCGGCGTCCTCGAAATGTTTTTCGCGCACGCGCTCGCTGATCACCGCGGTGCCGATCAGCGCGACCATCAGATCGTCATGCTCGGCGCGCAGCATTTCGAGTGCACAGCGCAGCGGCGCCGCGTTGGTGACATGGCCGTTGACCAGAAACAGACGCCGGAAGCCGGAGGCATAGACCCAGTCGCCAATGTCCTTGACCACGTCGATCAGCGTTTTCGGCTGCAGCGCGATCGTGCCGGGCCAGCGTCTGGAATGGCCGATCGAACAACCGTAGGGCAGCAGCGGCAGCAGCGCGGCGCCGGTCCTTTCGGCGACGTCACGGCACAGCTGCATCGAGATTTCGCTGTCCATGCCGCAGCCCAGATGCGGGCCGTGCTGTTCGGTGGCGCCGATCGGCAGGATCGCGGTGGTCATGCCGCCGCGGGCCAGCGCGCCGATCTCCTCCCAGGTCATGCGATGCCAGTCGTTCATTTGGGCCTGCTCAGTAAACGTCCGGTACGACATCGTCGACGGCGACCATGCGCACCATGTTCAGGTGGTCTTCGCTGAGACCGGTGGTCTCGGCCTGTGGCGGATGAATCAATTCCTCGAGGCGTGCCTTGGTCGCGAGAAATTCGGGGCTCAGGAATTGTTGCGATGTGCGCGGATGCGGAACCGGGACCTCGATCAGTTCCTGCACTTCGCCGGGATGCGCCTTCAGCACCAGAATGCGGTCGGCCAGATAGATCGCTTCGTCCAGGTCATGGGTGATGAACAGGATCGTGACGTCGATGTTCTTCCAGATATCCAGCAGATAGGCCTGCATGCGGCTGCGCGTCTGAGCATCGAGTGCGCCGAACGGTTCGTCCATCAGCAGGATGCGCGGCTGGTTCGCCAGCGCCCGTGCAATCGCCACGCGCTGCTTCATGCCGCCGGACAGCTGATGCGGATAGGCGTCGGCAAATTTGCTCAGGCCGACCAGATCGATCCACTGCAGCGCGGTGGGCTCGGGCATGCCGCTACGGCCGGAGACTTGCAGGCCGAACATCACGTTCTGCTTGACCGTCAGCCATGGAAACAGCGTGTAACCCTGGAACACCATGCCGCGATCCGGGCCGGGACCCTCCACCGGCTGGCCGTCAAGCAGCACGCGACCGCTGCTGTGCGATTCGAGCCCGGCGAGTATGCGGATCAAGGTCGACTTGCCGCAGCCGCTGGGTCCGATCACGCAGACGAACTCGCGCCGGTGTACGGTCAGGTTGATGTCACGCAGCGCGGTGACGGTACCCTGGCGTGAGTCGAACTGTTTGCCCAGATTCTCCACTTCGAGAATCACCGGGCGTGCCTTCAGGCGCTCGAAGCGCGCGCGCACCTCGGGCGACTGCTCACGATAGCTGGGCAGCTGGATTTGAGTCATGGGGCTTCGCGGGTTTGGAAAACTTCAGTGGGCCGCACTGCGTTGCCACGGGAAGATGCGGCGGCCGATCCATGCCAGGATCAGATCGGTGCTGAGTCCGAGCACGCCGATCATGAAGATCGCGGCATAGACGTTTTCAAAATTCTTGTAACGCGCCTGCTGCGTGATGAACCAGGTGATGCCGGAGCTGGCGCCGATCATTTCGGCGACGATCAGATAGGTCCAGGCCCAGCCGAGCAAAATGCGCTGGTCCTTGAACAGGTC
>JBFFJL010000608.1:0-1975 GCA_041555955.1 Nevskiaceae bacterium | reverse complement strand
GTCCTGGCGTGTTCAGCACGCTCAGATTCAGCAGATGCAGGGGCGG
Source organism: Nevskiaceae bacterium (assembly GCA_041555955.1). Lineage (GTDB taxonomy): Bacteria > Pseudomonadota > Gammaproteobacteria > Nevskiales > Nevskiaceae > Solimonas. The sequence continues at coordinate 1,929 of JBFFJL010000608.1, read as the reverse complement.
TTCCAACACGACGTTGCGTTCCAGCTGCAACTGCAGACCAGGCGTCGCGAATGCGGCGTTGAGCGCAGCCAGCCCGGCATGCGCCGGATCGCTGGTGGCGCCATCGACTGCCGTGGTCGGCGCAGCCGCATGGCCGTTGATCAGCAGTCGCTGAGTGCAGTCGGGCAGGGTCCAGGCGTCCAGCGATGGCGAGGGCGCCGCCTGCGCGAGCGCGAAGGCGCCTTCGGCCAGTGCGGTGAAGTCGCTGTACTTGAAGGTCTCGATCGAGCGGTTCGGCAGGCCTGAACTGAAGAATCGCTGAAGTTGCGCGCTGCGCGTATCGCGCTCACTGTCGGACAGGCTCGGCAGCAGCGCCTCGAAGGCGCGAGTATAGGCGTCCTGGTTCAACATCAGGCCGCCTGCTGCAGCCAGCTGTAGCCCTTTTCTTCCAGCTCGCGCGCCAGTTCCGGTCCACCGGACTTGACGATGCGACCGGCCGCGAGCACATGCACGACGTCGGGTTGCATGTGGTCGAGCAGACGCTGGTAGTGCGTCACCAGCAGGGTTGAGCGCTCGGGTGAACGCATGGCATTGATGCCGTCGGCGACAACTTTGAGGGCATCGATGTCGAGGCCGGAGTCGGTCTCGTCGAGCACCATCAGTCTCGGTTCGAGCACCAGCATCTGCAGAATCTCGTTGCGCTTCTTCTCGCCGCCGGAGAACCCTTCGTTGACGCCGCGATGCAGCATCTGCGGGTCCATCTGCATCTGCTTGACCCGGTGGCGGACCCAGGCGAGGAAATCGCCAGCGCTGAGTTCGGCTTCGCCGCGAATCTTGCGCTGGGCGTTGAACGCCGCTTTCAGGAACACCATATTGCTGACGCCAGGAATCTCGACTGGATACTGAAAGCCAAGGAAGATGCCGGCAGCTGCGCGCTCCTCCGGCGCCAGTTCCAGCAGGTCCTTGCCGTCCAGGTGCACGCTACCGTCGGTCACGACGTAATCGTCGCTGCCTGCCAACAGCTTCGACAAAGTCGATTTGCCGGCGCCGTTCGGGCCCATGATTGCGTGCACTTCACCCGGCTGAATGCTCAGATCCAGGCCCTTGAGAATTTCGGTGCCGTTGACGGTGGCGTGCAGATTCTTGATTTCAAGCATGAGAAGGTTCAGTCCGGATATTTGTCGGCGAGCAGCTGACCGCCGACTGCCCAGTTTTCTATGTTGATGTCGTCGATGACGACGTAGATGGCTTCGGGACGACCGCCGCAGATGCGGACGTATTCGCGGGTCAGGGCTTCGCTGAGTTCGCGCTTCTGTTCACGCGAGCGGCCTTCGAGCATTTCGACACGGATGATCGGCATGTCGAACTAACCGACGGCGCCTTCGAGCGACACCTGCAGCAGCTTCTGCGCCTCGACGGCGAATTCCATTGGCAGCTCCTTGAACACCGCCTTGCAGAAGCCGTTGACGATCATCGACACCGCGTCTTCCTCGCCGATGCCGCGGGTGCGGGCGTAGAACAGCTGGTCGTCACTGATCTTCGAGGTTGTCGCTTCATGTTCGAGGATCGCGCTGGGATTGCGGATCTCGGTGTACGGAAAGGTATGTGCGCCGCACTGGTCACCGATCAGCAAGGAGTCGCACTGCGTGTAGTTGCGTGCGCCTTCAGCGCTCGGCAGTACACGCACCAGGCCGCGGTAGGACTGCTGGCCGTGGCCGGCAGAGATGCCCTTGGAGACGATGGTCGAGCGCGTGTTCTTGCCGATGTGAATCATCTTGGTGCCAGTGTCAGCCTGCTGGCGGTGATGCGTCAGTGCCACCGAGTAGAACTCGCCGACCGAATCGTCGCCGCGCAGAATGCAGCTCGGATACTTCCAGGTGATCGCCGAACCGGTTTCGACCTGGGTCCAGGAGATCTTGCTGCGCGGACCGCGGCAGTCGCCGCGCTTGG
>JBFFJL010000607.1:0-1982 GCA_041555955.1 Nevskiaceae bacterium | reverse complement strand
TCCGATCGTCCAGCTGGAGGTGGTTCCCAGCCGGCGGCTGATGTGACGAGCAAGGCAGGCGGCGTGCCGCCGAAGCCGGCCAGCCAGACCTGATCTTCAGAATTGGCGCATGACAATTAGACTCTTGGGGCCGGCTCTTGCCGGCCCCTTATCGTATTTGATCGCCTGTGTTGCTCGCGCTGCCTGCCCGTACGCTTGATTTGAGTTGCCCGAAGGTCATGGGCATCCTCAACGTGACCCCGGACTCGTTTTCCGACGGAGGGCGCCATCTGCAGTTCGGTGCCGCCATGGGTCACGCCATGCAGATGATTGACGATGGCGCGGAGATCATTGATATCGGTGGCGAGTCGACCCGTCCCGGCAGTGCGCCGGTGTCGGAGCAACAGGAGATAGACCGGGTCGTTCCTGTCATTGAAGCGTTGCGCGCGGCGTCGGAGGTGGTGATTTCGATCGACACCATGAAGCCGGCAGTTATGCGCGCGGCATGCGCGGCGGGGGCTGAAATAGTCAACGATGTCATGGCCTTGAAAGCGCCAGGTGCACTTGAGGAGGTCCTGCGGTCCGGCGCGGCGGTGTGCCTGATGCATATGCGGGGTCAGCCGCAGACAATGCAGGCTGATCCGCAATACGATGATGTGCTGGTCGAAGTGCGCGATTTCCTGGCCGAGCGCGTGGGCGCTTGCCAGGTGGCTGGCATTGCGTCCAATCGCTTGCTGGTGGATCCGGGAATCGGTTTTGGCAAGTCGCTGGAGCACAACCTGCGGTTGCTGTCTCACCTGGACCGCCTCACTGTGCATGACTGTCCGCTCTTGATCGGGGTGTCACGAAAGTCCCTGTTTGGTGCGTTGTTGAATCGCACCGTCGACGAGCGATTGCCCGCAGGGCTGGCAGTCGCGGCGCTTGCGATTTGGCAGGGGGCAGCTATAGTGCGCGCCCACGATGTGCGCGCCACCGTTGATGCGGTGCGATGCGCGCATGCACTTCAGGTGAGGAGAGCGTCAGCTTGAGTCGCAAGTATTTCGGGACTGATGGGGTGCGCGGCAGGGTCGGTCAGGCGCCGATGACGCCGGAGTTTGCGCTGAAACTCGGTTGGGCGGCTGGATGCGTATTGGGTGGCGCAGCGGGTGCGCGCGTGCTGATCGGCAAAGACACTCGCCGATCCGGATACCTGTTCGAGTCGGCGCTGGAGGCTGGCTTCGCCGCAGCAGGCGTTGAGTCGGACCTGCTGGGGCCGCTGCCGACCCCCGCGGTTGCTTACTTGACTCGCGCCTTGCGCGCTCACGCTGGCGTCGTGATTTCGGCTTCGCATAACCCGCACTACGACAATGGCGTGAAGTTCTTCGGTGCGGACGGCAGCAAGCTCGGCGACGATCTGGAACTACAGATCGAAGCGATGCTCGAGCAGCCGATGCTGTGCGTTGCACCTGAGTTGCTCGGCCGCGCTAAACGCATCGATGATTGTGGTGGGCGCTATATTGAATTCTGCAAAGGCACATTCGGCGAACGCAATCTCAACGGTCTACGTATCGTGATCGACTGCGCCAACGGCGCGGCATACAAAGTGGGGCCTGCAGTACTCGAAGAACTGGGTGCGGAGGTCAGGGCGATTGGTGTCGAGCCCAACGGTCTGAATATCAATCTTGACTGCGGTTCTACGCATCTGGATGCGCTGAAGCGGGCTGTGGCGGAGTTCGGCGCCGACGTCGGCATTGCGTTGGATGGCGATGCGGATCGGTGCCTGATGATTGATGCTGACGGCGAACTGATAGACGGCGACCAGATTCTGTTCGTGTTGGCGCAGATTCGTCATCAGCAGGGCCAGCTGGATGCGCCGGTTGTTGGAACGGTGATGTCCAATCTTGGGCTGGAGCAAGCGATCTGCGCACTCGGAGTTGAGTTCATCCGTGCCCAGGTGGGTGATCGCCACGTCATGGAGCAACTCAAGCAGGTGGGCGGTACCCTGGGCGGTGAGACCTCGGGGC
>JBFFJL010000606.1:0-2000 GCA_041555955.1 Nevskiaceae bacterium | reverse complement strand
GCGAGTTTGATGCGCTCGGTCAGATCACAGCGCGTTGCCCACCAGTCGCCGCTGTTGACCCAGCCGCGAACCGCGAAGTTGACCGCGCTGTCGGCCAGTTCCTTGACCTGAACGCTGCGCTCCGGCTGTGCCAGGATGCGCTTGTCCTCCGCGAGCAGGCGATCCAGGATCTGCTTGGCTTTGAGCAGGTCGGAGCCGTAACCGATGCCGATCGTCAAATCGATACGTCGCGTCGGCAGGGCACTGAAATTGGTGATGGTGTTGCCGGTGACGCTGGAGTTGGGGACCACCACGATCTGATTGTCCGGTGTCTTCAATATGCAGTGGATGATCTTGATTTCGCTAACGGTGCCCAGAATTCCACCGAGTTCGACAAAGTCGCCGACCTTGAACGGGCGGAACAGGATGATCATCACCCCGGCCGCGAGTGACGACAGCTGGCTCTGCAGGGACAAACCGATGGCCAGTGCTGCGCCGCCGAGGACCGCAGCGGCCGAAGTGGTATTCACTCCGAGCTGACCGAGCGCGGATATCACCACGATGGCCAGGGCAACGCCGTAGGCAACATTGCCGAGGAACGACGTCAGGGTTTCGTCGACTTTTCCGCGGCGCATTGCGCTCTGCAGCAGCCGGACCAGGAGTCCCGCCAACCACTTGCCGATAACGAATATGGCAAGGGCGGACACCAGTCGCACCCCCAGGGGCAACGCGAGGTCGACCCATTGCGAGGCATCACCGATCCGGTCCAGCGAAAAGTCCATTACAGTCTCTAGGTTGAAGATGAGGGGCATGATAACGAACACGCTCCGCAACACTGATGATTGGAGTGTGAGCAATGAGTACGCTTGAAAAGATCCAGCGGATGGATCTGGGCCGGATTGAACTGGCCTATCTGGAATACGGACAAGGGCCGCTGGTGTTGTGCCTGCACGGCTTTCCGGATACGGCCTACAGTTTCGTGCCGGTGATGCGGCGGATCGCGGAGGCGGGCTACCGGGTGGTTGCGCCCTTCATGCCGGGCTATGCGCCGAGTGGCCTGGCGCGCGACGGTGACTACCGGATTACCACCATCGCCCGGGACATGCTGCACCTGATCGATGCGCTGGGTGAGCGTCGCGCACTGATGGTTGGCCACGACTGGGGTGCGATCGCAACGTACTTCGCCGCGACGCTGGATCCGCAGCGCGTGCCCGCCGTTGTCACCGGCGCCATTCCGCAGCTGCAGCATTTCCTGTTGCGTCCGACGCTGCGGCAGTTGAACCGATCGCGCTACATCGCCTTTTTCCAGCTGCGCGGAATCCCCGAGCGCCGCATCGTTGCGGACGACTTTGCCTGGTTACAGCAGCTGATCCGGCGCTGGTCGCCCGGCTGGTCGTTTACCAAAGCGGACCTCGCACCCCTGACGGCAACGTTGTCGCAGCCGGCGCATCTCGCAGCCGCTTTGGCTTACTACCGGGCATTGCCAGGCTTGCTGACCAGTCGTCTGAACTGGTCGCTGATCCGGACGCCCTTGCCGGTGCCGGCCAAGGTGATCTACGGGTCCGAGGACGGGTGCATGGGGGCGGAACTGTTCGCGGATCAGGCGTATTGCTTTGGTGCGGGCTACGAGCCGGTTCGATTCGATGGCGCCGGGCATTTCATGCAGTGTGAACAACCCCAGCGTTTTGCCGACGAAGTGCTCAATTTCCTTGCACGGCACCCGCTTTAGAAATGCCCCGCCGCTCGCGGCCGCTTGCATCCCCACGGGGTGGGGCCCCTGCGCGCGGCTCGTGGCGGTACTTCATGCAATGCGAACAACCGGACCGCTTCGCCGACGAAGTCCTGGCGTTTCTGGCGCAGCATCCGCTGTGAAATGCTCCGTCACTCGCGGTCGCTTGCATCCCCGCTGACGCGGGGGCCCCTGCGCGCTGCTCGCGGCGGTACTTCATGCAATGCGAACAACCGGACCGCTTCGCTGACGAAGTCCTGGCTTTTCTGGCGCGGCATCTGCTGTGAACTGC
>JBFFJL010000605.1:0-2003 GCA_041555955.1 Nevskiaceae bacterium | reverse complement strand
TGCGGGTGCATCTCCGGGTACGCCGCGACTTCCAGCGAGAAATAATCGCCGTGCAGTTCGCGAATGAACGAGACCAGCTCGTTGGCGTAGCGAAACTCGCCTGGAGCCTGGGTGGAGGTGGCGGTCGCGGGCAGGTCGCCGCGCAAGGCAACGATCCGCCGGATCCCGCCATCGCGGTAGCGCTGCAGCGTGGCCGCAATGCCAGACCGGGACGAGCTGACACAGGTCAGGTGCGGCGCCGCTTCGATGCCGGTCGATTCGACGACTTGCATCACGGTTTCGTAAGTGCCCTGCTGTTCGGAGCCGCCCGCGCCGTAGGTCACCGAGAAAAATGCAGGACGCGCGGCGGCCAATGCCGAAACCACGGCGGGCAGCTTTTCCGCGCCTGCAGGGGTGCGGGGTGGGAACAGCTCGAACGAGAACTGTATCTGATGGTTGTTCATGGCGATCCGCAGCTGAAAAGGGCCGCTTGCGCGGCCCCGATAAGATCTCAGTACCGATAATGGTCCGGCTTGTACGGGCCGTCGATCGGGATGCCCAGATAGGCCGCCTGATCGGCTGTCAGTCGGGTCAGTTTGACGCCGATCTGTTCCAGATGCAGGCGCGCGACCTCCTCGTCGAGCCTCTTGGACAGGCGGTAGACCGTTTTCTCGTAGATGTCCTTGTTCTGCCACAGGTCGATCGCGGCGAGCGTCTGGTTCGAGAAGCTGTTCGACATCACGAAACTCGGGTGGCCGTGTGCGCAGCCGAGATTGATCAGTCGGCCTTCGGCGAGAACGTAGATCGAGCGCCCCGTCTCGGGGAAGGTATAGCGGTCGACCTGCGGTTTGATGTTGTCTCGCACCGCGCCGGAGGCGTTGAGGCGGTCCATCTGGATCTCGTTGTCAAAGTGACCGATGTTGCACACCAAGGCGTTGTTCTTCATGCCCATCATGTGCTCAAGCGTGACGATATCCTTGTTGCCGGTCGTTGTGACGTAGATGTCGGCAAACGGCAGCACGTCCTCGATCGTCTTGACCTCGAATCCCTCCATTGCGGCCTGCAAGGCATTGATCGGATCGATCTCGGAAACGATGACGCGTGCGCCGAGGCCGCGCAGCGAGTGTGCCGAGCCCTTGCCGACGTCGCCGTACCCGGCCACAAAAGCGACCTTGCCGGCGATCATCAGGTCGGTCGCGCGCTTGATGCCGTCGGCCAGCGATTCGCGGCAACCGTAGAGATTGTCGAATTTGCTCTTGGTCACCGAGTCATTGACGTTGATCGCCGGCACCAGCAGCTTGCCGGCTTCCATCATCTGATACAGGCGATGCACACCTGTGGTGGTCTCCTCGGAAACGCCGCGCCAGTCGGCGGCAACGCGTTTCCAGAATCCCGGGCGTTCGGTCTGTGTGCGCTTGAGCAGGTTCTTGATCACCTGCTCTTCGTGATTGGCTGACGGCGTGTTCACCCAGTCGTCGCCTTCCTCCATCTGCACGCCCTTGTGGATCAGCAGAGTAACGTCGCCGCCATCATCGACGACCAGTTCCGGGCCCAGCTGACCGGGATGGGTCACGCAGTCCAGCGTACAGTCCCAGTACTCTTCAAGCGTCTCGCCTTTCCAGGCAAAGACGGGGATGCCGGATACCGCAATGGCCGCGGCGGCATCATCCTGGGTTGAGAAGATGTTGCAGGAGGCCCAGCGCACCGAAGCGCCGAGGGCCGCCAGCGTCTCGATCAGGACGGCGGTTTCCTTGGTCATGTGCAGCGACCCGGTGACGCGCACGCCCTTGAGCGGCTGCAGTGGGGCATATTTGGCGCGGATGCTCATCAGGCCGGGCATTTCTTCCTCGGCCATTTTGATGCGCTTGCGGCCAAGCTCGGCGAGGCTCAGGTCACGCACCTTGAATTCGTGGGCAGTGCTGTGCGGGGTAACGACGGCGTTCATGTCGGACTCACTATTGTGGATTCGGATGCGGGCGCTGTTGCGGTCAATCCCGGCCATCGAGCCTGGCCTGCAGGCATGC
>JBFFJL010000604.1:0-2004 GCA_041555955.1 Nevskiaceae bacterium | reverse complement strand
ATATCCAGGTCATCGATCAGCGGCTGCCGCCACTGCGTGCGGTATTCGTAGCTCACATCCGAGCTGGCGCCGCTGCCGACGGCACGGCCGGCGATCAGATTCAGATTGGCCTGTCCGACGCCAACGCGCTTTTGCAGCATCGGCCCCAGTTCAATACGATCCCGAGCGCCACTGTCAAGCGCATACTTGTATTCGACGTACAAACCGAAATCGACCGCGTGCCGCCCCGGCGTGTTCAGCAGGACGATGTTCTCCCAACCAATGCTCTTGAACTCACCGCTCTGATCCGGCGCCTTCTCGTATTGCCCGACCAACTCGGAATACCACCACGGCGTGACGCCATAGCCCAGATCGATGACATAGCCCTGCAGCGTGTTATCAACCTCGCCTGGATCGTAGACGTAACCCCCGCGCAGCTCGCCCTCGAGTTCGCCCGCCTTGCTGGACAAGGTATACACCTTGCTCGAAGGGCCTGCGGAGACCGCCAGCGGCAGCATCGTCACGGTTCCAGCAATCCAGCACACGGCGCGCATCGTGAACCGCAGGGAATGGTTGACCTTGCTCTGCACTACGGGCACCTCTCGATTCCTGGATCCGATAAAGCTGCAAGCAGAACGCACAGCAGCGGTGAGAATACACGTCCGACCGCGATGCCCGGGTTCAACGCAAAATCCCGGCACGCCCATCACGCAACCGCTGCCTCTCCGCTCGCATCGGATGGATCGATCAGCATCGCGTCTCCATAGCTGAAAAACCGATAGCGCTGATCCACCGCATGCCGATACGCGGCCATGACCCGCTCATAGCCGGCAAAGGCGCTGACCAGCATCAGCAAGGTCGACTCCGGCAGATGAAAGTTCGTCAGCAGCACATCGACGATGCGGAAGTGAAAGCCCGGTGTGATGAACAGCTGCGTCTCTCCGGCAGCGGGACTCAAAGTCCGCTCCGTTGCCTGCGCCAGCGCCGCCGACTCCAATGCCCGCGCCACGGTAGTGCCCACAGCGACCACTCGCCCGCCGCGCGCGCGGCAGGCTTCGATTTGCGCGCACAGCTCTGCGCCGATATCGAAACGCTCTGCGTGCATGCGGTGCGCGCTCAGATCGTCGACGCGGACCGGCTGAAAGGTGCCGGCGCCAACGTGCAGGGTCAGCATCGCCGTCGCAACTCCGCGCTGAGCCAGGCGCTCAAACAATGGCGGGTCGAAGTGCAGACCGGCGGTCGGCGCTGCCACCGCACCCGGTTCGCGCGCGAACACCGTCTGGTAGCGCTCCAGATCGGCCCGATCCGGCTGATGGCGGATATACGGCGGCAGCGGCAGTTGCCCGGCGCGTTCGAGAAACGCCTGCACGCCGCCATCACCGCAGTACGACAGCTCGAACAGATCGTCGTCGCGCCCCAGCACCTCCAGCCGATCGTCGCCGACGATGATCAAGGTGCCGGGCCGCGGCTTCTTGCTGACGCCCAGCTGCGCCAGAAACCGCCGTTCGTCCAGCACTCGCTCGACCAGAATCTCGACCCGCCCGCCAGTCGGCTTGTGCCCGAAGACCCGCGCCGGAATCACGCGTGTGTCGTTGAACACCAGCAGATCACGCGGGTCCAGCAGCTCCGGCAGTTCCGCAATCATGCGATCCTGCAGCAATGCGCCAGGCCCCACACGCAGCAGCCGGCTGTTCGAGCGCTGCTCGGCAGGACGCTGGGCAATCAATTCTTCAGGGAGCGGATACTGGAAATCACTGCGGCGCATCGATGGGTCGCAAATTAATTTGGGGTTGGTATTGTCGCTGCGGTTACAGCGCGACGCGTCGTGGATATAATGCCGCCCCCACGGCGAACTGTCGCCGCCCGGGCCGAAGTGGCGGAATCGGTAGACGCAGCGGACTCAAAATCCGCCGGGGCTCAAACCCCGTGCCGGTTCGATTCCGGCCTCCGGCACCACCTCTCTCCGGAAGTGCTCCCGCGCGGGGTCAGCGCGCTGCCCGGCGCGTTTCCCGGGACGCGTCGGCT
>JBFFJL010000603.1:0-2010 GCA_041555955.1 Nevskiaceae bacterium | reverse complement strand
GCCCAGCGCGGCGCGCCGTGCCCCCGCGACCAGTCGGTGTACGGCGGGAACAGCACGCGTGCCATCATGAAACGGGTACGCACCACGGCACGCTCATGCGAGAACGCGCGGAAGCCGTAGATGCCGTGAGCACTGCCGATGCCGGAGTTGTTGACGCCGCCGAAGGGCAGATTGCCGTGCGCGTATTGCACCACGCAATGATTGATGCAGGTGCCGCCGGCGCTGGTGCGCTTGAGCGCCTTCTCGATGATGCTTTCGGTACGACTCCAGATATATAGCGCCAGCGGTTTGGGATCAGCATTGATCGCCTCGATCACGCGGTCCAGATCGGTGTAGGCGATGATCGGCAGCAGCGGCCCAAAAATCTCTTCAGTCTTGATCTTGGCGTCATCCGGAATGTTGTCGATCAGCGTCGGCTGGATGAAGCAGTCCTGCTCTGAGGCCTGGCCCCCGAACAGCACCCGGGCACCGCGCTCGCGGGCATCCGTCAGCAGGGTGTTGATGCGGGTGGTGTGACGCTGGTTGACTACGCGCGCCAGGTACGGCGAATTCATCTGCTGCTCGGCGGTTTCGCCATAGCATTCCTTGAGGACGTTGATGCACTCGGCAACGAACGCGTCCTTGACCGTCGCGTGAACGTAGATGTAATCCGGCGCGATGCAGGTCTGACCGTTGTTGGTGTACTTGCCCCACATGATTGTGCGCGCGGCGAGTTTGAGATCGGCACTGGCGTCGATGATCGTCGGCGACTTGCCGCCCAGTTCCAGAGTCACGCTGGTCAGGTGCTTGGCCGCCGCCGCCATCACGATCTTGCCGACCGCTGGTGAGCCGGTGAAGAACACGTGATCGAAGGGCAGTGCCAGCAACGCGGTGGAGGTCGCAACGGCACCTTCGACGATGGCCACTTCGTCTTCAGAGAAGATTTCGCGGATCAGCTTGACCATCAGCTTGGTCAGATGAGGCGTCATCTCGGACGGTTTGACGATGGCGGTATTGCCGGCGGCAATGCACGACACCAGCGGTCCGAAGCTGAGGTTAACGTTGTAGTTCCACGGCGACATGATCAGGCAGCGGCCCTTCGGCTCGTACTGCACCCAGGATTTCAGGCCGATGGTCAGGCTGGTGGGCCACACCGTGTGCGGTTTCATCCATTTCTTCAGCGTTCGCATCGCGTGCTTGGCTTCGCTGATGACCGGCAGGATCTCCGCGAGGTCGACTTCGGCCGGCGGCTTCTTGAAGTCCATATAGGCGGCTTCGTGGAAGGCTTCGCGATGTGCCATCACGGCGTCGTGCAGTTTGCGGATCTTGGCGATGCGCTCCTGCGCGGTCGAGGTGCGCAGGCGGATCGCGGTTTCGCGCTGACGATCGAAGATGCGCTGAATTTCGGCTTCCGGGGTTTCACCCGGGGCCGTGCCGTTGGCGGCGCTGGGCAGGTAGGACACGACCGTGCTCATGAATGCTCTCTCCGAAATTTGGGTGCCGCGCCGGGCGCGGACTAATCAACCGAATGTTCAAGTATAGGCCCGACTGAAGCCGGGTAACACCCTGGCAGCCACGACCGGCGGTACGCGGGATTGTTCCTCCGCGCCGCTTTATGGTCTGATCTGCGGAGTTTCTACAAATAAAGACAAAATCGGAGGAGAGGCATGAAGCGCATGAGCCCGTTGGACGCCGCCTGGTTGTATGTCGATACCGTCGACACACCCATGCACGTTGGCAGTCTGACGATCTTCAGTCTGCCGGAGAAAGCTCCCGAGCACTACTTGCGCGACATGGTCGCGCAGCTGCGCGAGGTGCAGACCTGCGCTGCTCCTTTCAACCTGAAGCTGCGCTCTGCGCGCCTGAGGGGCGTGGTGCCGAGCTGGGTCGAGGATGACGAGATCGATCTGGACTACCACTTCCGCCATTCCGCGCTGCCGCAGCCCGGCGGCGAGCGCGAGCTCGGCGTGCTGGTCTCGCGCCTGCATTCGCATCCCATGGACTTCAATCGCCCGCTGTGGGAAATGCATG
>JBFFJL010000602.1:0-2011 GCA_041555955.1 Nevskiaceae bacterium | reverse complement strand
GGGGGCCTCCGCCCTCCACGCTGTTCTGTAGGACCAGGCCCCTCTCGACGCTACGATCCCCAGTCTTCGACTGGGGCCCCTCCACGCTGTTCTGTAGGACCAGGCCCCTCTCGACGCTACGATCCCCAGTCTTCGACTGGGGCCCCTCCACGCTGTTCGGGACCTTACTCATACCGCAGCGCCTCGGCGGGTTGCACGCGTGAGCCGCGCCACGCGGGATACAGGGTCGAGAACAGGCCCAACGCCAGCGACAGGCCGGCGATGCGCAGTACGTCGCGCAGCTCCAGCTGCGATGGCAGGTCGCTGATGTAGTAGACGTCCGGCGACAGGAACTGCTGCCCCATCATGCGCTCCAGCAGCGGGACCAGACTTTCAACATTGAGCGCCAGCGCAACACCGCCGGCGACCCCGAGCATGGTGCCGACAATGCCAATGATCGACCCTTGCACCATGAAGATCGCCATGATCGAGCGCGGCGTTGCACCCAGGGTGCGCAGAATCGCGATGTCGGCCTGCTTATCCTGTACCACCATCACCAGTGTCGACACAATATTGAACGCGGCGACGCCAACGATCAGCGACAGGATGATGAACATCACCATCTTCTCGGTCTTCACCGCACGGAAGAAGTTGGCGTGACTGCGGGTCCAGTCGGAGACGTAGAACATGCCCGGCAGAGTGCCGGCTAGATCGCGCGCGACCTGTGGTGCCTGGAACAGGTCATAAAGCTTGAGGCGCACGCCGGTGACACCTTCATCCAGGCGCAGCAGCGCTTGGGCATCCTTCATGTGCACCAGCACCAGGCCACGGTCGAACTCGTACATGCCGACCTGGAAAATGCCACTGACGGTGAAGCGGCGGAATCGCGGCAGCACGCCGGCCGGCGTCACACTGGCCTGCGGAATCATCAGATCAACGTGATCGCCCAGGGTCGCGCCCAAGGAGGTCGCCAGCTCATAGCCGAGGATGATGTTGTAGTCACCCGGCTGCAGTGAATCCAGCGAACCAGCCTTCATGTTGGCGCCGATATCGGAGACCTTGACCTCTTCATCCGGCAGGATGCCGCGCAGCAGGGTTCCGGACAGCTCGCCGCCGACCTTGACCATGCCCTCGCCCTCGATGTAAGGCGCGACACCCTCGATCGATGGATTCTGCATCGCCGACTCGGCGACCTGCGGCCAGTCCTGAAGGCTGCCGCGAAACGCCGAAATCGACGCGTGCGAGGCCATGCCGAGGATGCGCGTGCGCAGCTCGCGCTCGAAGCCGTTCATCACCGACAGCACCGTGATCAGCGCGGTCACGCCGATCGCGATGCCCAGCATCGACGCCATCGAGATGAAGGAAATGAAATGGTTGCGGCGCTTGGCGCGCGTGTAGCGCAGGCCGGCATACAGCTCGTAGGGGTTGTGCACGGAATGCCTGAAGAGAGCCGACGGCCAGTATAGCGAAGACCCCAGGGGCATACCGTCTCACGCGTTTGCACGCGACGTCCGGCAGCCGGGCTGAAACAAATTTGTAGGCGAGGCGTAACACACCTTGCCTAGGCTCCGACCTTTCATGGGCAAGCCCTAACCCGCCAGCGAGGAATTATCGTGAGTCACCATCCCGTCGAAGACAGCAACCGCTCCGAAAATCAGGAGTTTTCGTCGATACTCAACGCTCTGATCAGCCGCCGCGCGCTGCTGCGCAGCTCTGCCAGCATCGCCGCGCTGGGCGCAACCAGCAGCCTGTTGCTCGTGGCCTGCGGAGACAGCGACAAGAGCAACGCGCTCCCATCTGCACTCGGCTTTCAGCCGGTGCCGAAGAGTCTGCAGGACCGGGTTGTTGTTCCGCAGGGATATTCCGCCCGCGTCCTGTTCGCGCTGGGCGATCCTGTTGTTGCCGGCATCAGCGACTATCCCAACGACGGATCCGATGACGGAAACTGGGACAAGCGTGCCGGCGATCACCACGATGGCATGGCGTTCTACCCGCTACCCAAGGGCAGCAAGAACTCGACGGAAGGACTGCT
>JBFFJL010000601.1:0-2034 GCA_041555955.1 Nevskiaceae bacterium | reverse complement strand
CCGTGCCGCTGCCGTCGGGAGCAAACCGCGCCATTAGCCCAATACAGCGCGCTCGGACGCAGGACGCCCGTCACTGTTGACCAGACGTTTACACGGCACTTGGCAACGTCGTCACCAATCCTCTGGAGTTCTCATGCTCAAACGTCTCACTGCGCTGCTGGTTGGCGCCCTGATCTTCCCCGCGCTGGCGGTGGCCGCGGCGCCGAAGCCGGTCCCCGTTGACGCCGCCCTGAAGCCCTACGCCGGCAAGATCGTCTACGTCGATTTCTGGGCGTCCTGGTGCACACCCTGCGCAGAGTCATTCCCCTGGCTCAACACGCTGCAGTTGAAGTTTGGCCCCAGGCTGGTCGTGGTTGGCGTCAACGTCGATGAAAGCGATACCGCCTCTGCGCGGTTTCTCAAACGTCATCCGGCCACCTTCGACGTGATCCGGGACGCCAAAGGCAGGATCGCCGAGCACTACAACATTCCCGGCATGCCCACATCGTTGATCCTCGACGAACAGGGCCGCCTGCTGCACGTGCATGCCGGCTTTGAGTCGGAACGCATCGAAGAATACGAAGCCGCCATCCGTGCGGCGCTCAACCATCAAGGAGATTCAAAGTGAATCGCAGTTCCGCATTGATACTGGCGCCACTGCTGGGATTGGGCCTGTGCGCCCTGTCCGGCTGCAGCAACGTGGGCGCCAAACCATGGCAACGCGCGGCGCTGTCGCGCCCGGACATGCAGGTTGACGCGGACGCGGTGCAGGCCGGCCTGGATGACCACACCTACTTCAGCAAGGAAGCTTCCAGCGGCGGTCGTGGCTTCGGTGGCGGAGGCTGCGGATGCAACTGAACTCCAAGCAGGACAAACGTCGCGCGCTGACCGCGGCCACGCTGACGTTGCTCGGTGGCGGCGCCGCGGGCACAGCACACGCCGAGGATCCGGTCGGAACCTGGGACATCGACACCGCGGTGCTGGTCTACAGCGAAAGCGACAGCCGCGTGCAGGCGGTCGAACCGGTGATCAAGGGGACCTACAGCCTGGGTGGCCGACGCTATTTCACCGGCAAGCTGGTGCTTGACACCCTGACCGGATCGTCGCCCAACGGCGCGACGCCAGCGTCGACGCCGCAGACGTTCTCCGGCGCCTCCGGCACCTCTGGCGGCTACAGCACCCCTGCCAACGAAACACCGCTGGACGACCGCTTCAAGGACACGCGGGTTGCCGCCGTACTCGACTACAGCTTTCCAGTGTCGGACAACGGCACACTCGGCGCAGGCATCAACGGCTCCAGTGAATACGACTTCCTGTCGCTCGGCGCCAACGTGCGTTACGCGCATGACTTCTTCCAGCACAACACCACCTTGAGCGCTGGCTTGAGCTTCGAGGCCGACACCATCGATCCGGTCGGCGGTGTGCCATTCCCGCTGGCCGAGATGATGGCCAGCAGCAGCACCGGGGGCAGTGACGATGACAACGAAGACGACGACGATCATGACGGCCGTGACGATGGCGCCAGTGACACCAAGACCGTTACCGATCTGGTTTTCGGCTGGACCCAGGTGCTGGATCCGTACAGCCTGGTGCAGCTGAATTTTTCGCTGAGCAGTTCCAGCGGTTACCAAAACGATCCGTACAAGATCCTGTCGGTGGTCGGCAGCGATGGCGAACCGCTGCGCTACGTTTACGAGTCGCGGCCGGACAGCCGCACCAAGAACGCGGTCTACGCACGCTACAAGCGCCTGCTGTTCGATCGGGACGTCGCCGACGTCTCGTACCGCTACATGACCGACGATTGGGGCATCGACTCGCACACCGTCGACCTGGCCTATCGCTGGGGATTCAGCGAGCACTACTACGTCGAACCGCATCTGCGCTGGTACAGCCAGACCGCGGCGGATTTCTATCGCATCGCACTGTACGATGGCGAAGAAAACACAGTCGACTACGCCAGCGCCGATACCCGCCTCGCCCAGTTCGATGCGTATACCGTTGGTTTCAAGATCGGCAGTGCCTACACCCACGGCGGCGACTGGAGCGCGCGACTGG
>JBFFJL010000600.1:0-2038 GCA_041555955.1 Nevskiaceae bacterium | reverse complement strand
TGTCGTGTTGCCTCACGTAACTTCGTTACCGATTGCCTCACGGGATTTGTTACCGGGCGAGTAGCTGTTGAGCATCCCTGAGTTGCTGCCGACGTCGCATATCAGACGCTGTATCTCCTGCTTGCGCCACTTCCGCACGTATCTCTGCAGCGTGTACACCTGACGGTCTGCGTATCGACCGGGATAGCGAGCCTGAAACTCGACGAGCAGTTCCTGCGCGGTCTGGTCTGGCCTGGCTTCGAGCCAGGCGGTCATCTCTGGCCAATCGTCCTCGAAGAGTCCTTTCCGGTGGCCACGTGGTTTGTCGGACAGTCGCCGGTAGGATTTGGCGCCGATGTCGACGCCGCGAGCGCGAGCATCCTCGCGCCATCGGTTCACACGCCGGAGCAGGCTCTTGTACTGCGCTCGGGTGAATCGTCCCGGGAATTGAATGCTCAGCTCCTCGAAGAGCTGCGTCGCGCTGAGGTTGGGCAGCCCCTCCAAACGCCGGCAGACGATGGGCCAGACCATCCGCACCGCGTGCATCTTGGCGGTGCCCGTGTCGGCGAATGTGGGAGATAGCCTTTGCACGAGCGATGGTGATGGTGCCGGTTGAGATGCGGCACGGCGTTCCGGGCGTAGCGCTGTCGCAGGCACCGTCGCGGGCTGCAGCCCACGCAGGTATCGAGGTTTGGCCTCGTTCGAGAAGGTGGGCCGGGTCTCGCCATCGCGCCACGCGCTTGAAAGACTTGCCACGAAGGTCTGCAGGTCGGGGGGCTCGGAGGAAGGCGCCGGTGGGGCCTCGCCATCAGCAAGGGCTGCCAGGTGCGCCTGCACGGCCCGGATTTCCTCGAGTAATTTCAGCGGATCCAGCTGGCTTCCGACCTGCCTCAGCGCCTCCTTTGCATCCGGTGACATGGACTCGGCCTGCAGGAGCCGTTCGCACGGCGTCTGTGGCGAGTGATAGCGCTTCGAGACCTTCGCGCCGTCACGATGTTTGGCCGCCAGCTTGAATGAGGGCTGGAAGAAATTCACGAAGAGGCGTGACGCACCGTAGAGCCGTGAGATTGCCCGCGCTGCCGCCAGCCCCTCGAAGCGACGGTAGCCGAGCAGCTTGCGCACGATGGCGCCGTTCTTCTGCTCCACCCAAGCCTGATCATTCTTCCGGTACGGGCGTGAGCGCGTCAGTTCTATGCCGTGGCCGAGGCAATAATCGATCAGCTTGTCGTTGACGAATTCACTGCCGTTGTCCACGTCCACTGCGCGGAGCCTGAAAGGCAGGCCGAGGCGGATGCGATCGAGCGTCTCGACCACGAGCCCGCCCTCGCGTACGACCAGCGCCGCGCACTCGGTCCAGCCTGAGGCGATATCGGTGAGCGTCAGGGTGTGGACGTAGCTTCCGCGGTTCACGGTGCCGCAGTGGGCGACCAGATCCATTTCCATGCAGCCCGGGAGAGGCTCATTCCAGTCCGCGAAGGTGCGCATCCGAATGCGTCGCTTTGGCGCCGGCTCGACACGGCGTGGCCGCTTGGACTGCGATGCGCTCCTCGGCACGCGAAGTAGGCGATCCACGGTCGCCGCGCTCATCGCCAGCAGCTTCTCTCGGATCGGCACCTGAAGCTTCAGGTGACCGTTGCGCTCCAGAGCGGGCAACAGAATGGGGAGCAAGGGTTGCAGGCGCTTCCCGCAGACGCGGTCAGAAGCCTCCCAGAGCACGATCAACGCTGCACGCACTGCCTCATCGTAGAGAGGCGCGCGGACTCGTCGCTGCGGCACCCGGAGATCGACACCCGAATTCAGCACGCGGATGGCGGATTTCTCGTGATACCCGGTGGTCGCGACGAATTCGTCGAGGATCTTCCGCTTCTCAGCACCGGATGCTGCCTGATATCGGCCACGCACCGCGCCTGCCAGTTCTCGCCTCGCCTGGCGATCCAATCGCATGTCCATTGAGCCCCCTCGCGCTGAAAAAGGGGATGCTCACACGACCACCTGGCGGTAACAGTTCAGATGAGGCAACAACTACGCTGGGTAACATTCACTGTGAGGCAATGCGACA
>JBFFJL010000599.1:0-2044 GCA_041555955.1 Nevskiaceae bacterium | reverse complement strand
TGCGACGCTCGATATCGCCAAGGCCGATCTGTTTAACTACATCGAGCGATTCCACAACCCCAGAATGCGGCGTAGAGTCGCCAAGCAGGATCAGAAGTTTTCAGCTCTTTCCAACCCGTCCGAGATCACGGGGTAGAACCCTACGATTGATGAATCGGGCTATGCCGACATCCTGAAGCAGGTGCGCGATAGCGAGTTTGAGATGCAATTGCATGAACGGCTGGAGCTGGCGGAAAAGGACAAACAAAGCGCGATCGAGATTGCCAGGCAAACCGTCAGCAACGAGATGCAGAAGGTCGCCGCCGCCAAGGAAACGGAAATCCAGGCCTTGAAAGCGAAACTGGAAGGCGAGGAAATGCAGCGCAAGCTGGCAGTGGCGGAAGCGCTGAAGGCGATCGAGCAGGAGCGTGACCGACTTGCAGCAGAGCTGGCCCAAGCCAAACAGGAGAAGCAGGCGGCCTCACAGCTGTCGGAAGCTCAGCTTCTACAGAAACTTCAGGAAGCCGAAGCTCGCAAGAATTCCGAGATTCAGCAGCTCAAGGCCAGGCTCGATGCCAGAGACACCGATCAAAAGCTGGCGGTGACGCAAGCCGTGAGCGTTGTCGAGAAAGAGCGCGACGAGTTGCGGAATAGCCTGAAGTATGCCGCGCTGGAGAAAGAACTAGCCGAAAAGGCCCTAAAGGACAAGTACGAAACCCAGATCAAGGATCGCGATGACGCGATTGAGCGCCTGAAAGACATGAAGGCGAAGCTCTCAACCAAGATGGTCGGTGAAACCTTGGAGCAGCACTGCGAAACCGAGTTCAACCGTATCCGGGCGACGGCATTCCCGCGCGCGCACTTCGAAAAGGACAACGACGCCAGCACCGGCAGCAAAGGCGACTACATCTTTCGGGATGCCGACGAGGGCGGGACCGAGATTGTCTCGATCATGTTCGAGATGAAGAATGAGAGCGATACCACAGCTACCAAAAAGAAAAACGAAGATTTCTTCAAGGAGTTGGACAAGGATCGCAATGAGAAAGGATGCGAGTACGCGATTCTGGTATCCCTACTGGAACCGGACAGCGAGCTGTACAACACCGGCATCGTTGACGTGTTCCACCGCTACCCGAAGATGTATGCGATCCGGCCGCAGTTCTTCATTCCCATGATCTCGTTGCTGCGCAATGCGGCGATGAAATCGCTGGAGTACAAGACTGAGCTGGCTCACGTGCGCGCCCAGAACATTGACATCACCAACTTCGAAGAGGAGCTGGAGTCGTTCAAGTCAGTGTTCGGCCGCAATTATGATCTGGCCTCCCGCAAGTTCCAGACGGCCATCGCCGAAATCGACAAATCGATCGACCACTTGCAGAAGACCAAAGACGCTCTGCTCGGCACAGACCGCAATCTGCGCCTCGCCAATGACAAGGCTCAGGATGTCACCATCAAGAAGCTCACCAGGAAGAACCCAACGATGGCGGCGAAGTTTGAGGAACTGAAGGGTTCCAGCGCCAAGTAGCGGCAACTAGGCGATTATCACTGCCATTATTTCCTTTCGTTGTCATTCTCGGCAGTGATAAATCTGTCCATCGTCAGGCATCGAGAGCTAGTATCCGTTGACGCAACGACTCGCGCGCCGCATTGAGTTTGTCGGGTCAGCCTTCGTTCATACTAAGGATCACTCAACTCGGTTGGCTAGAACAGTCTGGGACCGTCACTAAGGGTCTTCGCCAGGCTTTTTTCTATTTCCGTCAACGAGATATGTTTCTCCATCAACTCATCTTTGTGTTGCTGCCTACGCCAAATTGACCAGCGTGCTTATTGAGCGTCTGACCATCAGTTTCGGTGGAAATCCGCATTACTTCAGTTGCTTCCTCCCGACTCCACCGATTACGAGACTCCGAGCAGAAAAGCCTTCAAATGGTCATTTTTCTGACGAGCGCCAACACATCCGGGTCTCCTCCGTGAGCCAATGGACGTCGAATACCCATCAGCTTCCGGCGTCAGACCCGGATGAACAACCTATTGAGAATTCACAGCTAGGCGTCGTCGAAAGACG
>JBFFJL010000598.1:0-2046 GCA_041555955.1 Nevskiaceae bacterium | reverse complement strand
TATCTCATGCTGTTCGAGAAAGCGACCCGGTCCAATCCGGCTTCAGCATCGACCACAAGCACCGACGAGCCGGGCAGCAAGCAGGACGACGATACATCGCGCTAGCACGACTGCGCTGAGGCAGCGTCTGCCGACACTCACGGCCCGATCCACTGATCGGGCCGTTTTCGTTGGACTCAGTTTCGCCCCGCTCCGCGCAGACTCGGCCCCATTGATGCCGCGCAGACAACTGCATTTCCTGGCACCAGCGCACTAAACGATCTCCCCGATGCGGCGTCGAAAGTGTCCAGCCGCAATCCCGTCACCCCGCACGCGACGCCCGGCAACATTGTCAGACACGACCAGTCGCCGGCGGCGCCATCGCCGTTGCGAGAATCCGCGGCGAACCACGCATGCGTCCGCAACGGTTACGACGGCTTGCGGTATCAGCCTCTTTGAACCGCAGAATAAGAGACCCCGCCGGTGCGATAGGACCCGACGGGGAAGGGGGGAGTCTGGTCATCGGTACCGCACAGGACGGTTAGCGCACGGTGAGGGCGCTCGACATGCACTTGCCGTGAACGGCGTATTCGCAGTGGGATTCGTCGGCAACGTCAAAGCGACGGCGGGAGTCCGCCACAATACGCAGGCGCGGACTGTGTTGATCGGAAAATTTGACGACCGGATTGGAGCCGTCGTTGCTGGCCCAGTTCACGGTGGCACCTGGCGCGACGGTCAGAGCGCTCGCCTCGAATTCCATGGGCCTGATTGACACGGCAACGCCGGATGCCGTTGCCGATAACGACAGAGGCACCTCAGGCACGAGCAGCCCAGGCGTCAACAATCACGACCAGCGTCCCAACGATCGCGCAGGCGCCCAGTACGATGTCGCCCAATGCGATCGAAGTGGCGCCAAACAACCCGCGCCTGGGATCGCGTCCAGGCTCAGCCTCGGCTGATGCGCCCTGCTCCACCGCATTAAGCACAGCATCGGCAACAGGGGTCGACGTCGGCACTCTGTAACTCGTCTGCATCGCACACCTCAAAGTCTTTCTGAAGGCAAAAAAAATCCACCTGCGCTCGAACTGAGCGAGGTGGACGTCTTCATCCGATCAGAACCGTCGTTGGTTCCGCTTTGCAATCATGGGCAGCAAGCATCGTGCCAGCCGCGGCGCAGGATCGCGGTGGGTAAGCCTCACGCCCGGTGCCGAAGTCACGACATCGGCATGAGGGTCCGTGAGCGTAGACAACACCCGATCATCAACCCCGACCTCGGCATCGAATGGGTTGAGACCGACCCGAGCATTTCAATGCCATGGTCGCCCCGACACCAGCACTGCCAAGCCGCACTGCGCGCGATGTTGGTGCGCGCGCACCATAGCCTGCTGCGCCCGACCGCGACAAGCATCGGACATCACCCGCCCCGCCTCACGTGCGCAAGCCCAGCCCGCAACGGCTGGCATGATGGTTGCGAAGTACCGTTTTAACGATCGCGACGCATGTCATTGCGGCGCGCCTTCGGCAGGCCAACGGCGGCCCGCACTGGATAAGGACGTCCACCTCGGCCCCAACGGGCGCAGGTGGATTTTTTTTGCACGACGAGTTCAATGGTGGACGCAAAACAGCTCAGACAGGTACAGGCAGGTCCGGCACGCCATCGCGCAAGCAGACGACTTGCTGCGGTTCTGCTGCTGAGCCTTCCCATGCTCGCAACGGCTACTGAATCCGGTGCGCTCGACACCGCGGTGAGCACTCTGGTGAATGACGCCCAGAGACTTGAACGCCGCCTGGATCAGGCCGATACGGTGGGACTGGATCTGTATGTCGGCACGGAAGTCGAAGACCTTCTGCTGCGCAAGATTGAACTCCGCGTCGACGATCTGCCCGCGACGATCTATGAGTACAGCGCCGCGGAATCTGACGCTCTTGCCTCACGCGGCCTGCATCACGCCCTGACCACGACACTAACTCCCGGACAGCATCGCCTGCGCGCTGTTCTGATTTCACGCAAGGTGGATGCGCGCCCGACCACCCCACGCATCGTCACCCACCTCGATCAAATCATCC
>JBFFJL010000597.1:0-2049 GCA_041555955.1 Nevskiaceae bacterium | reverse complement strand
CTCGCCGTCGGCGCAGGCAGCGGCAATGAAGATGGCCGGAAACTCATCAATGCTCGCGGCAACCAGGTCGCGACCAATCTCGATTCCGTGCAGTTTCCCGCCGCGGACGTGCAGATCGGCCACCGGCTCGCCACCGAACATGCGTTCGTTCTCGATCTGAATATCCGCACCCATCTGACGCAGCACGTCGATGATCCCGGTACGGGTCGGATTGATGCCGACATCACGCAACAGAACATCCGAGCCTGGCGCAATCGCCGCACCGACCAGGAAGAACGCAGCTGACGAGATATCGGCAGGCACCTTGATGTCAGTTGCCTGCAGACTCTGACCGCCGTCAATCGCCGCATAACCCGCATGCGCGGCAACCTCGACCCCGAATGCCCGCAGCATGCGCTCGGTGTGGTCGCGCGACGCCTCCGGCTCGAAGACTTCTGTACGTCCGTTGGCGTACAGCCCGGCAAGCAGCACACAGGATTTGATCTGCGCACTGGCGACCGGCGAGTCATAGCGAATGGCCTGCAGCTGGGCAACCGGATGAATCACCAGCGGCGCGCGACCATCGTTCGATTCAATCCGCGCACCCATGCGCGTCAACGGCTCGATCACCCGTTTCATCGGGCGACGTGACAGTGAGGCATCGCCACTCAGGCTGGAACTGAATATCTGCCCGGCCAGGAGTCCGGCCATCAGTCGCATCGACGTCCCTGAATTGCCCAGATCCAGCATCGCCTGCGGCTGACGCAAGCCGCGCAGGCCGACGCCGTGAATGCTCAAGCGGGTCGGCGCCGGCTGGTCGATAGTGACGCCCATCGCCCGAAACGCCTGCATCGTGCACAGGCAGTCCTCGCCGGTCAGAAAGCCATCGACCTTAGTGGTGCCCTGCGCCAACGCGCCCAACATGACAGCACGATGCGAGATCGACTTGTCTCCCGGCACGCGCAGTGCGCCAGTCAGAGCGCCGCCGGGCGTGATCTGGAAAGTGACCTTGGTCATCGCTGCATCCACGTCGGGTGATGGCAAAAATTCAGAGGATTGATCATTCAATCTGGGCCAGGTAGCGCTCTCGTGCCGCGCGTGCGCGTTCGAACAGTGCCTTGATATCGTCCCAGCGCTGCGCGCGAATCAGCTCGCGAATCTGCTGCAGTTCGCCGATCTGCTGATCGAGCAGATTGGCAACAGAATCGGCGTTGGCCTTGACCACGTCGTGCCACATCTGCGGCGAACTCGACGCAATCCGGGTGAAGTCACGAAAGCCGCCGCCGGCATTGGAGAAGATCTGATGTTTCTCGTCCAGGCGCGCCAGCATGTCGACGTAGCTGTACGCGATCAGGTGCGGCAGATGCGAGGTCGCCGCAAAGATCTCGTCGTGCTGCCGCGCGTCCATTTCGACCACGCGCGCTCCGACCGCCTGCCACATTCGCGTGATCACTGCCAGCGCGTTCGGATCCTGCGCCTCGTGCGGCGTAACGATCACGCGATGCCGGCGGAACAGATCCAGAACCGAATTGGCGATACCGCTTTTCTCGGTGCCTGCAATGGGATGGGCGGCCACAAACCACGGCGGCAGCTTGCCGCAGACCCGCTGCACATCGTCCAGCACCGACTGCTTGGTGCTGCCAACGTCCGTGACAATCACATCCAGCTTGCACGCCGGCAGGCATTCGACCAGGGCGTCCGCCGTGTTCAGGACCGGCACCGACAGCACCACGACGTCGGCGTCGCGCACCGCGGCAGCCGGCTGATCGTAGACGCGGTCGATCACGCACAGCCGCTGCGCATCGGCGCGCCGGCTCGGATCGGGGTCATAGCCGCTGATCTGCGCCACTGCGCCGGCATTGCGCAGCGCCCGCGCCAGTGAGCCACCGATCAGTCCCAGGCCAATGATGGCAAGGCGCTGCGCGATCATGCTGAAAGGGCCCCTTGCAGTGCGGCGATGAAGCGGTCGTTTTCCGCTTCGGTGCCGATGCTGACGCGAATGAATTGCGGCAGGTCATAGGACGCAATCGGGCGCACGATCACGCCGCGTTCGAGCAGGCCCTGATGGAT
>JBFFJL010000596.1:0-2051 GCA_041555955.1 Nevskiaceae bacterium | reverse complement strand
TGTTCTGACGCGGCCCGCAGCAAGTCGCTGAGCGGTTGACGGGCTTCCCGTGATCCATGCCATCAGGGTGGCCGCGTCGCCGGGACTCAAGGGATGCATGGCTGCCCCAACGATGTGATTCGGAGCAGCTCATATCGATTCCCCCCAACCCGTTCACGCTGGGCAATCCTTACATGAATGTTCAAACTTATTGGATTGCATCATCGCAATCTGCCGGTGGTCCTCCCCCTAACCTTTGGTGGGTTCATCGAATCGGGGACGGGCAATTGCAGAAAAACGATAGGGCTTTAGGGCTTTAGTCCCCCGGCTGAAGTTGATGAGACGGTTCGCTGAAACGCGATACTGCCGCCTTTGCTTCGTGCAGCAGTGATGTGCCGGCGCTGATCTACGGCGGACAGTTCGACCCCGCGACGCCGGCGCAGGCCGCGCTGCTGACCGCGCGCTTCCTGAGTCGATCGACCGTGGTTTGTTCCGGGCCGCTTGCATGCGGCGTTCTACGCGGATGACTGCAGCTTGAACATCGGTCTGGATTCGCAGGCAGCGGCAGAGCAGACGCCGGAAGTGCTTTGCATGGACCAGCGCCCGGCCGGTCGCTTTGCGGTCGACGGTTTCACCGACTTCCTGCAGCAGCGCGAGGACCTGGCTGCAGACAAGGGACAGTGATGTTTCGAAGGCTTGGGCGTGGACAGGCGCCGGGCAAAGGCGGTATGACGGCGGGGTCATGCATAGACCCGCGAACGCCGGAACATGAATCAGCCGCCCAAAGCCTTGTGGAGCGAACCCTGGCGGGATGTCGCGCCGCCGGAGCTGGTCGCCGCCCTGTCCGCACTGGGGCACTCCCGGCAGCTGGTCGACGGCGAGCTGCTGTATGCGCGGGGCGATTGCAGCCAGGACCTGATCGGTGTGCGCTCGGGTCTGATTCGCATGATCGGCTCGACCGCGGACGGTTACGAAGGCCTGCTCGGCCTGTATCGCGCCGGAACCTGGTTCGGTGAAGTCTCGTTCTTTGACGCACTGCCGCGTCCGGCCGACGCCTATGCGGTGGGCGCAACCGAGGTGCTGATCGTGCCGGCGGAGCGATTGCGCGAGGCATTGGACCGGAACCCGGTCTGGTATCGCGAATTTGCACGCGTGCTGTGTCACAAGCTGCGCGTGGCGCTGGTGCATATCGAAAGCTCGTTTCTGCCGCCACCGGTACGGGTGGCGCTACGGCTGCTGGATCTGGTCGAGGCCTACGGCCGGACCGGCGCCGATGGCGTCGAGCTGGACTTGGTGCTGCCGCAGGAGGATCTGGCGCGCATGCTGGGGCTGACGCGCCAGAGCGTGAACAAGGAGCTGCGTGTGTTCCAGGCGCAGGGCTGGCTGCAGGTGCGGCGTGGCCGCATCACGCTAAGCGCGCCCGATGCACTGCGTCGTTTCGTGCATGAGGCCGGCGGGGGTGCGCTGTTGTAGGTTCGCAAATAAAGTCAGCTTGTGTCGGCACGTTGACAGACATGCGGGAGTTGCGTCCCCAGAATCGGTATCGGATCGCTGGACGGTTCGAACACTGGAGGAAGGCCAATGCGCAGTTACACGCAGCTGATGAACGAATACGAAAGCAGTCACCGCAACCCGGTCAACCGGATCATCCACATGATCTGCGTGCCGCTGATCTACTTCACGTCGGTGGCGCTGCTGTGGAGCCTGTCACTGGCCTGGCTGGTGCCTGGCGTGCCGGCGGTGGTCGCGCCGTGGATCAATCTGGCGACGCTGCTCGCGCTGCCGGTGGCGGCGTTCTACGCGCGGCTGGGGGGCGGCAGCCTGATCAGCGGCGGGCTGTGGATGCTGGTCGCCGGTCTGGCGTGCTTCGCGCTGCAGGCCGTGGGCGTGGTACTGCCGTGGATCGCGGTGCCGGTCTGGCTGGTGGCCTGGGTGGTGCAGATCTACGGCCACAAGATCGAAGGCGCCAAGCCGTCGTTCTTCGATGACGTGGTGTTCCTGCTGATCGGGCCGCTATTCGTGCAGGCCAAGTTCGCCGCGCTGCTGCAACGCCGTCCGCTGCAGGCCTGATT
>JBFFJL010000595.1:0-2061 GCA_041555955.1 Nevskiaceae bacterium | reverse complement strand
GGCTTCAATGCCGACAAGGCGGTGTTCTTCAACGCCTACTGGGAGAACTGCCACGTCAACATGGCGGAAGCCGAACAACAGGCCACAACCTGCGGTGAATACCGTGCGCGGCGCGATCGCGGTCGTGACTTCCTGATCAACGAGCTGCCAGTCGCGGCGATGAGCGCGGACGACTTCAACAACAGCTGGCAGAAGTGGGGACTGTCGGAACGTCCTGCGAATTTCGACGATCTGTACACCCTGCGCTACGGCCTCAATCATGCGCCGTTCGACAACCCGTATCCGCTGCCGGGTGAAGATCCGGCGACCACCAACGGTGGCTCCGGGCAGCTGCCGCTGGGTCTGCGTCAGCTCAAGGACGAGCAGGGCAACTGGACCGGCGAGATCGGCACCGCCGCCTGCTTCCAATGCCACGGCGGACAGATCGGTGCGACCAACGCCGGTGAAGCGATCACGCTGGAGACCGTTGGCCTGGGCAATAACAACTACGACGTGCCGATGAATGGGTCCGATGCTTCGCCGTTTGCGGGTACGCCGTTCTCGACCCTGCTGCCGACAACGGACATCAACAGCCTGTTCAACATCGGCATCAAGCAGCGTGGCCAGAACAACGCGGTCGGCGCCTTCGAATTCCTGATCACCGTGCTCGATCTGGATTCGCTGGGCCTGAATCCCGATCCGTTGAAAACCATGGTTGGGGCCACCGGCCTGGTCGACGTCGCGCACCCGCTGGCGCACACGCAGGACACGCCGCCGTGGTGGAACATGGGCTCACGTCCACGCAAGTTCTTCGATGCCGGTGTGTCCAACGACAGCACGCGCATCATCATGGCGGCCGGTCCAGGCGAGTTCCAGGATCTGGTGTCGTTCGACGGCAAGAAGTATCGCGACCGTATCGAGCTGTACGATCAGGATCTGGAAGCCTTCTTCCTGTCGCTGCACTCGCCGGAATACCCGGCCGCGATCGACACCGCGCTGGCCGAGCAGGGCGCGGTGCTGTTCCACACCAAGGACCTGTGGGCCGAGCCCGGCAACGCCGAGCGACCCAAGCCACTGGGTGGCAACGGCTCCTGTGCCAGCTGCCATGGCGCCTATTCCCCGCGCTACGTCAATGATCCGGCCTACCTCGAAGATCCGACGCTGGAAGGCGTGGCCGCGCATATCTCGCCGCTGGACGTGATCGACACCGACCACGCACGTTCCGACATGCTGACGCCGACCTTGCGCCAACGCTGGGACACGACCTATTGGGGCTATACCGATGGCGTCGATGGATTCGTCGCGCCGGAAGACAAGGATCCGCTCACCGAGGCGCTCGACGATCTGCTGCCGACCGAACTGCGTCCGCTTGGTGTCTGCGGTTGGGAAAAGGGTGTGATCGGTTATCAGGCGCCGCCGCTGTACGGCGTCTGGGCTACAGCGCCGTATCTGCACAACGGCTCGGTGCCGACGATCGACGCGGTGCTGGACAGCTCCAAGCGTGTGCCGATCTGGCAGCGCAAGCTGCACGTAGAAGGCGAGATTAAAGGTTTCGACCAGCGCATGAGTGAGGCCTATGACTTCGATGCGCTGGGCTGGAAGTCTGACGCCCTGAGCTGCGAGGACATTCCGGGCAGCGCGCTGGCCAACTGCAATCCGATCGACGACGAGGGCGCGTCACTGGTGCAGCTGGTGCAGAATTTCCTCAACGAAACGCTGTCGTGGAGCGGCTTGATCAGCATCCCTGATCCGACCCCGGGCGCGATCGACAAGCGCTTGGTCTACGACACCCGCATTCTCGGCAACGGCAACGGCGGGCATGTGTTCAGCGATGCGCTGAGCGAGCAGGAGCGCAAGGCGATCATTGAGTATCTGAAGACCTTGTAGTGCGCGATTGGCGTCTCGATACGCCGGCAGAGTCTGCGCTCGACGCGAACGCGTAGGCGTGGCCACCATGCGCGCTGCCGAGCAGTGGCAGGTCCGTCACCACAGCCCCACCGAAACCCGCCAGCAGCGACGCACAGGCAGACGGATCGGCGAAGCACTGCAGCAGTACGTCCATGGCCTTGTAGGCATCGCTGC
>JBFFJL010000594.1:0-2082 GCA_041555955.1 Nevskiaceae bacterium | reverse complement strand
GGCTTCAAGGGCGCGCCACTGGTGCCGTTGTCGACCGCACGGCCGCAGATGCCAGAGTGGGCGTGCAAGAAGGGCATTCGCGGCTGGGTCGAGGTCGTGTTCACGGTATTGCCCGAAGGCAAGGTCACCAATGTGCGATTGATCGACGCTGATCCGCGTGGCGTCTTTGAAGCTGCGGCGATCGAAAGCGTGTCGAATTGGATCTACGCGTCGGGTCCCAAGGCGCGCGAAGTCAAGCAGCGGGTGCCGATGGATCCCGCCGATTGCGCATATAACTGGCAATGATCGCTCCAACTCAACGAATCTGGAGGAATTGTTGTGCGTGTCGCAGCTGCGGACTGGCCGTGCTCGCGCTGGGCATCGCTGCTTCGGCGCATGCTGATCAGTATCGCAGCGAGGTGCGTGAACTGCCGAACGTGCCTGCGCAGGTCGAGCAGAAAAGCTCCGAGGCTTTGCTGAAGAGCACAACAGACCCTTATGCCAAGACCTTGATCCTGCGGGATCTGGCGGTGCAGGCAGCGCAGGGAAAGGACTACGCCAAGGCAGCTCGCTACCTGGAGCAGGCGTTGGCACAAAAAGCGGTCTCCGGCATTGCTGCTGATCAGATGCGCGATCAGCTGTCGGAACTGTATCTGGCCAGCGGCGATTTCCAGAAGCTGCTACCGCAGCTGGAAGCGCAAGTTCGTGCGGGCAAGGCCAAGCCTGAAATTCTGGTGGCGCTGGGTTCGGCATACCTGCAGAACAAGCGCTACAAGGACGCTGTGCCGTTGCTGCAGCGGGCCGTGGCGGCAACCGACAAGGTGGATCCGAGCTGGCGCCGTGCGCTCGCAGCTGCATTGATCGGCGCAGGTCAGGAGCGGGAAGCGTTGCCGCAATTGGAGCGACTGCTGCAGGAAGACCCCAGTCAGCGTGAGGACTGGTTGCGTCTCGCCGCGCTGCAGCTGAAGTTTGGCGACAAGACTCGGGCCGCTGCGACGATGGAGTTGGCCGGTCGCATGGGCTTTCTGACCGCGCCCGAGCAATGGCTGCAACTGGTGACGCTGACCGCGCAACTCGGTGCGCCGTTCGAAGCCGGGTCGTTGCTGCATACCAAGATGGAGCAGGGTCAGGTAACGCGCAATGGCGACAACTGGAAGCTGTTGAGTTCACTGTGGCTGGCTGCGCGCGAAAATGCGCTGGCGTTGCCTGCCTTGGATCAGGCGATTCGCGCTGCGCCGTCAGCGCTGCTGTATCAGCAGCGTGCGCAGTTGCACATGGATCGTGAGGAATACGCAGAAGCGGCGCGCGCGCTGGAAGCGGCGATTGAGCGCGGCGCGCGTGACGCCAATACGTTGATGGCGCTGGGCATGGCGCGCTACCAGCAGGCGGACGTGGATGGCGCGCTGGAGGTGTTTCGGGATGCGCAGAAGCAGCCTCAGGCGCGCAAGCTGGCCGGCGAATGGGTCAAATATCTGGACAGTGGCAAGGCGCGCGAACAGGCGTTGGCCGCCGCGGCGCAGCGACCTCAGCGTGAAGATGACGGGATTCGCCTCAGCTCGCGTCTGACGGGCGATGCGGTCAGCGTGGACGCGCCGACCGGGCCGCGTTCGGGTGCAGCTGCAATGGCGTCAAGCGGTGGCCTGACGCCGATCGGCGCCGATGCCGGCGCCAATGCCGACGGCAGCATTCCGGCGTGGACCGGCGGTTTGAAGAAGGCCGACTGGCCCGCCGGATTCGCCAAGGGACAGCGCTTGAAGAATCCGTATCCTTCCGACAAGCCGCTGTTCACGATCACGGCCGCCAACGTGAGCCGCTATCGAGATGCGCTCAGTCAGGGTCACCAGACGTTGTTGGCAAAGTACCCGAGCTTTCGCATGCCGGTGCATCCGACACGGCGCAGCGTGGCGTATCCACAGCCGATCTACGACGCCAGTCAGGCAAATGTCGAGCGCAGCAAGTTGCTGGGCTCTGATGCGCTCAGTGGCGCCCAGTTGGGTGTGCCGTTTCCGAAGCCGCAGACCGGCGTCGAAGTCATGTGGAATCACCGCACGCGCTACCGCGGTGATACCTACAGTGCGCAAACTACCCAGGCTGTCGTCGGTT
>JBFFJL010000593.1:0-2089 GCA_041555955.1 Nevskiaceae bacterium | reverse complement strand
CGAGCTCGCCGCCGGTCAACTCAACACCGACGCTGCTCTTGATCACGTCCAGGTAGCCCGCAAACTCGCCGCCAGCCAGCACATCACGCAGACGCTGGCTGCGCGTCTCTCGCGCATCGGCGGTGACCGAGGTCGCACCCGTCGACACCGCACTCAGCGCGATCACCGCATGGCCACCGTCACCCAGCGTGGTCTGCGCATAGCGGCTCTTGCCTTCCGACGGACGCGCCATCTTGAACACTTCCGCAACGATCAAGCTCTCGACCTGCTTGTCGTCTCGGCGGATAGTGCCCGGATTGCGCAGCTCGCCGTTCTTGGCGCTGACGATCTCCTGGAATGCGGTGCCGGCGTTGACGGCATTGATCACCTCATTGGCGTCCTGAGCGGCCATTGCCCGTGCGCGCTCATCGATCAGCTGGTCGCGGACTTTGTCGGTCACTTCATCCAGCGATTTCTGTCGCGGCGCCTCATATTCAGCCTTGCGGACCACCACGATACGATTGTCGCCCAGGGCCAACGGCTTGCTGTTCTCGCCATCCTGCAGCACTTCAGTTGAGAACGCCGCGGTGTTCACCGCTTCGGTGGCCGCGATGCCCGCACCACCATCACGCGTGAACCACTCGGTGGTTTGCACCTTGAGACCCAGAGCCTCACCAACCGGGTCCAGCGACGCCGGATTCTCGAATGCCAGCTGCTCCAGCTTCTCCGAAAGCTCCTGGAATCGCTGCTGACGTTCACGGTTGACGAACAACTCGGTCAACTCATTCTTGACCTCCGCGTCGTCGAAGCTACGGGTGATGGACGGCTTCACTTCGTCGAGCCGGATCAGATGCCAGCCGAACTCGGTTTCGACCGGTGCACTAACCTGCCCCGCATCCAGTGAGTACAGCGCTTTTTCGAAAGCATCGACCATCTGTCCGCGAGACACCCAACCGAGATCCCCACCGGACGCCTTGGAGCCGGGATCTTCCGAATCCCGCTGGGCCAAGGTCGCGAAATCGGCGCCATCGGCCAACTGCTTGGCAATCTCCTCGATCTTCTTGTGCGCAGCGTCCTTATCCGCACCAAAGGTAATCAGGATATGGCTGGCCTTGCGCTCTTCGCGGGTCTTGAAGCGACTGTCCTTCTCGGCGTCGTACAGCACCTTCAGCACATCATCACCCGGCGCGCTGGATTCCGGCACCGACGCCGGCGACAACTCGATATATGCCAGCTTGATGCGTTCCGGCGCCTGATACGACTCGCGCGTCTCGTCGTAGCGCGCCTGGATCTCGTCCTGAGTCACGCTGACGCGCTCGCGATACCGCGCGGTCTCAAACAGCGCGTACTGCACGGTGCGCTCTTCGTTATCCAGGCGCAGAATCTGATCCAGCTGCGCATCGGTCACAAATGCGGTCTCGACCAGCGCATCACGCATCTGATTCATTTCCAGCGTGTCACGCAGCTGCGCCTCGTAGCGGTCCGGCGTGAAGCCGGCGCGCGCCAGTACGGTCCGATAGGTCTCGGGATCGAATCTGCCATCGCTCTTGAATGCCGGGTCGCTGCTCAGGGCGGTGAACACCGTCGCGTCATCGACGCGGTAGCCTTCCGACTCGGTGAACTGCTTGAGCATTGTTTCGCGCGCCATTTCGTCCAGCACGGACTTGCGCAGGCGATTCTGGTCGAGCATGTCGGCACGGAAGTTTTCGCCCATCAGCGACACCAGCTGCTGATAACGCTGATCGAACGAACGCCTGAACTGCGATTCGTAGATCTTCTGCCCGCCCACCTTGGCAATCACCGGATCGCCCCCGTCGGAACGGAACGACTCAATGCCGAAGAACGCAAACGGAATGGCAATCAACGCGACAATGAAGCCGGCAATCAGGCCTGTTGTACGGTCACGAATCTGTTGAAGCATGTTCTCCCCTTCCTTGCCGCGCTACGAACATTTCAACCACAAAAACTAAAAAGCCCGGTTAGCTCACCGGGCGTCTTGAGTCACTGAAATTGGTGGGCTGCCCCCGACTCGAACGGGGAACCTACTGATTAAGAGTCAGCTGCTCTACCATTGAGCTAGCAGCCCGCACATTTCAATAAATTTGGGGTG
>JBFFJL010000592.1:0-2089 GCA_041555955.1 Nevskiaceae bacterium | reverse complement strand
CTTCGGCGAGTTGGACCGACGTACGCCGCAGAACTGGGGGCCAGCGTTGTTCGGCGAGCTGGACCTGGGCGGCGAGCACGAACTGGACTACGACGCCGCGCTGCTGGTTGGGATCGGTGGCGGCTCGCCGGACGTAATTTTCCGCTGGGCGCTGGAATACGAATTCTGAGGCGTGCGGTGATCGCTGCGTTGGCGGCGTTTCAGGTCGATGCCGTTGGCGGTGTGGTCGTCCGGAAGCGTGGCGGTCGTCGCGTGCCGAGCTGACGCCCGATCCACAGCAGGATATTCAATAGACCACTGATGCTGATGCCGCCGATCAGCCCGCAGATCAGCGCGTCGGCGGTCAACGGCAATCCGGGTGAAAAATCCTGCAGCGTTGCCCCTGCGATGTCATGGTCGAGGTCTGCGGCCAGAAACACGAGCTTGTCGATCAGGCTGTCGCCGCGCAGCACCGTCAAGCCTGCGGTCATTCGCAGCAGATGGTCGCGGTCGCGCTCCATCTTGCTGCCCATCTCGCGCATCGCGGCTTTGTCGTCCACCTTGAAGTCGTGAATCATCAGGACCAGATCGCCGCCGTAGTGGGCGTCAGCGCTGAGCTGATACTCGGCGACGCTGTCCGCCACGGCCTGGTGGTAGCCCGCGTAGCGTTGGGTGTAGTGATCGACAAACTGCGGGATCTGCAGAAACACGAGCAGACCGGCGGTGAACAGCAGGCGGTCGAGCAGGCCGGTGATCAGGTTCATACGAGGGCCCCGGGAGTCGATGCTGGCGGCAGTGCCTGCGCTGCACGCTAGCCTTCGTGTCTGAAGCTGTCAAAAAGCGCTGGCGTGTTTGCGCAGCGTGGTGTCCATGGGACAATTCACAGCTTCGTGTCCAGGCTGTTACTTTGTCGATGAAGTTCGAGCTCCTCAGTACCTCCGGTGCCGCCCGTCGTGGTCGGCTGATTTTTGAGCGCGGCAACGTCGAGACACCGGCGTTCATGCCGGTCGGCACCTACGGCACGGTCAAGGCGATGACGCCGGAAGAGCTGCGCGGCGTCGGCGCGCAGATCATTCTCGGCAACACCTTTCACCTGATGTTGCGGCCGGGCGAGCAGATCATCCGCGAACTGGGCGGTCTGCATCGCTTCATGCACTGGGACGGCCCGATCCTGACCGACTCCGGCGGATTTCAGGTCTGGAGCCTGTCGGAACTGCGCAAGATCACCGAGGAAGGCGTGAAGTTCGCGTCGCCGATCAATGGCGATCGCATCTTTCTGACACCGGAGCGTGCGATCGAAGTGCAGCACGCGCTGGGTTCCGACATCGTCATGCAGTTCGACGAGTGCACGCCGTATCCCGCGACTGAAAAGCAGGCGCGCAAATCGATGGAGTTGTCGGCACGCTGGGGCGCGCGCTGCAAACAGGCGCACGCGGACAGCCCGCATGCGCTGTTCGGTATCGTCCAGGGCGGCATGTATCCGGAACTGCGCAGCGAGTCGCTGCAACGGCTGACAGAAATCGGCTTTCACGGCTACGCGGTCGGTGGACTGTCGGTGGGTGAACCCGAAGTCGAGCGGCTGACGGTGCTCGATGCGATCGGTCCGCGACTGCCGGTGGCGTATCCGCACTATCTGATGGGCGTGGGGACGCCGCGCGATCTGGTGCAGGCGGTGGCCCGCGGCATCGACATGTTCGACTGCGTGATGCCTACGCGCAACGCGCGTAACGGTCACCTGTTCACCAGCCAGGGCGTGATCAAGATCCGTAACGCGGCGCACAAGGCGGACCCGAATCCACTGGATCCCGAGTGTGATTGCTACACCTGCAGTCACTATTCGCGGGCGTATCTGCATCACCTGGATCGCTGCAATGAGATTCTCGGCTCGCGTCTCAACACGATCCATAACCTGCGCTACTACCAGATCCACATGCGACGGATTCGCGATGCGATCGAAGCGGATCGCTTCGAGACATTTGCCCGGGCGTTCCTCGAGTCGCCCGCGGGTGCGCCGTCGCGCAGCAAGCAGGCTCCGTCTCAGCTCGCCTGAGGGGTGGTCCCGGCGCGGTCCGACTCCGGTGGTGGCCTCGACGCGGCGTCCGCTTGGGGG
>JBFFJL010000591.1:0-2100 GCA_041555955.1 Nevskiaceae bacterium | reverse complement strand
GCAGGGCTGCAGTCGACAGACGCCGGCCGTCGGCGTGATCCACGGACTCCCAGAGTCCGAGTCCGCTGGCTTCGTCCGCGGAAGGGCAGAGCAGTCCGAATTCGCTGGACGTCTCACGCAGCGAGGTGAGGCGCTCGGGTGCCAGCCGATCTTCGTGGCGCGCGACTGCAGGCTCCAAGGCGTGACTGCCAAAACGCCGGACCTCGTCGAGCACGGCTTCGACCGGCAATGCATCCACGTTGTCTGATGCCGCTGCTGCCTTCATCAATGCCTCTGTATTGGTCATCGCAGGTCTCCTCGTCTGCGTCTCCATGCAGCGATGCTCCGCCTGCAGACCGCGCCTCGCCATGCGCGAATCGGAAGACAAGTTGCTCGATTCGGACATCCAGGGACCAAAATCTTCAGCGCAATGATCTGGATCAATCCAGGCGGCTTCCCGGGCGCTCCGTCTTTGCCGCGGGCGCTTGCCTATACTCGGATTTCATTCAAAGAGCGGAGTGGGGCAGACAGCCACGCCATGAAGATTCATCTGATCGCCGTCGGCACGCGCATGCCGGCCTGGGTGGAAACCGGCTACAAGGAATACGCCGGGCGCCTGCCACATGAATGCCGGCTGGAGCTGATCGAGATCGCGCCTGCGCAGCGCGGCAAAAACACCGACATCGCCCGTGCCAAGCAGCAGGAAGGCGAAAAGATTCTGAAAGCGCTACCGCGCGACAGCTATGTCATCGCGCTGGACGAACACGGCCAGCAGCTCGACAGCACGCAGTGGGCCGGTGAGCTGCAGAACTGGATGCAGTCGGGACGAGATACCTGTCTGCTGATCGGCGGCCCGGACGGGCACTCGACTGAGGTGCTGCAGCGGGCCGATCGAAAATGGGCGCTATCGAAGCTCACGCTGCCGCACGCGCTGGTGCGCGTGTTCGTGGCCGAGCAGTTGTTTCGAGCGTGGAGCCTGCTGGCGAACCATCCGTATCACAGGGCGTAAGTCACAGACTGTGTTTCACGAGTTGCGAGGTTCGTGATGAAGATAACCATTGGCCATATATACTCGGCGCCTTTTCTGAGAAGGAAGCATGTCGACGTAGAAGTACTGCATTGCGCTGGTCGGAATTGATTTGGCAATGCGACTGTCGATGTACCAATCTGCGCGAAGCTTTTTTCTTCTAGTGCGTTCCTCCACGCGATAGCAATTTCCCATCGCAAAGCTTGAGGCTTTAATTACAACACATCTCGCATGCTCATCTGCCGAATTTTCTGACGATGAGTCATGGAGGTTCTTATCTGGAAACGTGCGCCCCTTGACACAGATTGCATAGGTTCGTCCAACATTCAGATCGATTTTCTCCTTCAGTGCGGATATCTCATCTAGCGCACTGCGAGCTGTCTGAGTGGACCTGTCCAAATGCGCAAGAAGCAAGGCTGAATCGTTCCAGCAGTACGCGTGAGAATGTAAGCGCATGCTCACCGCCATTTCTCTCTGCACCAAAGAATGCAGCTTTCGCATCAGTGTCGTAGCCCGAGCATTACCCTCTTCGGCAATACTTTTTGTATCGATAAGGTCGATCAGTGTGACGAGGCTATCCTTCCAGATTCCGATCGTCATGGGCAGTAACTAAGGATGTGAATTGTCCGGAGGGAGTTCTGCGAAAGCTTATATTCGGACAGCACAAGGACAGTTCAGCGGGGTGGTGCGTCGGTTAGACACGAAGTAAAGAAATGGCTGCTGTAACAATGCCGTTCAGGAACATTCCAGCAATTACCGCCAAGACGATGTAAAGCCATCCTCTCAGTGTTCCTAACATTGCCCCGTCACTGGCATAGCCAGCCATTTCGGAGGCTCGAACGCTGAAGATCAACACGATAGCGAAAATTGCGGCGATTACTGAGGAGATCAGCAGAGGAATAAACGCTGCGATCTCTTGCCCAACCGATATCCATTTTCCGAAAGCAATCAGCGCTTCGAGAAGCAGCATTGACGCGGCAATAAGGAAGAATAGACGAGCTTCGTAGAAGCGCCGACGTGTTTTGGTTAGACAGGCAGCTGCAACGACTGTCAGACCTGCAAAGGACCAAATGATTGCGGGATTTTCTCCCTGT
>JBFFJL010000590.1:0-2101 GCA_041555955.1 Nevskiaceae bacterium | reverse complement strand
TTCCCCGCGGCGAGCATCGAGGACAAAGGCCGCATGCTCAAGGAGCTGAAGCAGTGGACGAAGTCCGGGGCGACCGCCATTTCAAACGCCGAGCGAAAGCAGCTGCGCAAGGTTCATCGCAAGAATCTGGTGAAACGGTCGGTCGTACTGCGCATCGTCGCCGCATGGATCATCACCGTTCCTGCGTCTGCGCTGATGGCTGCGATGATCTTCTTTACGATTCGCGGAGCGATGCTGCCATAGCGTGCGCAACGGAAAACACCCGGTCTTTTTGGACCGGGTGTTTTTGAGTCGTGGGCCGGATCGGCTCAGGCGCTAACGACCGGAATCTTGCCGATCTTGGCCTGCCAGGTTTTCGGGCCGGTCTGGTGCACCGAGGTGCCTTGGCTGTCGACTGCAACGGTCACCGGCATGTCGACGACATCGAACTCGTAGATCGCTTCCATTCCCAGGTCCTCGAAGCCGACGACTTTGGCGCCCTTGATCGCCTTGGCAACCAGATACGCGGCACCGCCGACGGCCATCAGATACGCACTCTTGTGCTTCTTGATCGCCTCGATGGCCGCGGGTCCCCGCTCAGCCTTGCCGACCATCGCGATCAGCCCGGTTTGGGCGAGCATGGTTTCGGTGAACTTGTCCATGCGCGTGGCTGTCGTCGGGCCGGCCGGACCGACGACCTCATCGCGCACCGGATCGACCGGTCCGACGTAGTAGATGATGCGGTTGGTGAAATTGACCGGCAGCTTTTCACCCCTGGCCAGCATGTCAGCGATGCGCTTGTGCGCGGCGTCACGGCCGGTCAGCATTTTGCCATTCAGCAGCAGCGTCTGGCCGGGTTGCCAGGCTGCGACCTGCTCCGGTGTTAGCGTCGCCAGATCAACGCGAGTCGCGGTCTCGGTGTTGGCTTTCCAGGTGACCTGAGGCCAGTCTTCCAGTTTGGGGGGAGGCAGATGCGCCGGGCCGTCGCCGTGCAGGTGGAAGTGCACATGGCGGGTCGCTGCACAGTTCGGGATCATGGCCACCGGCAGGTTCGCCGCATGCGTCGGGTAGTCCATCACCTTGACGTCGACAACGGTGGTCAGGCCGCCGAGGCCTTGTGCGCCGATACCCAGCGCGTTGACCTTCTCGTAGAGTTCGAGACGCAGCTCTTCGGCGCGATTGGCCGGACCGCGCTTGATCAGATCGTGAATGTCGACCGGCGCCATCAGGGATTCCTTGGCCAGCAGCATCGCCTTTTCCGGGGTGCCGCCGATGCCGATGCCCAGAATCCCCGGCGGGCACCAGCCGGCGCCCATGGTCGGCACGGTCTTCAGTACCCACTCGACGATCGAATCCGAAGGATTGAGCATGGCCATCTTGGACTTGGCTTCGGAACCGCCGCCCTTGGCCGCACAGATCACTTCGACGTCGTCCCCGGCGACGATCTCGTAATGGATCACCGCCGGGGTGTTGTCCTTGGTGTTCGTGCGCGCACCGGCCGGGTCCGCCAGCACGGACGCGCGCAACCGGTTGTTTTCGTCCATGTAGGCGCGGCGCACGCCCTCATTGATCATGTCAGCGACGCTGATCTCGGCATTCCAACGCACATTCATGCCAACCTTCAGGAATACGGTGGCGATGCCGGTGTCCTGACAAATCGGACGACGGCCCTCGGCACTCATGCGGGAATTCGTCAGGATCTGCGCGATTGCATCCTTGGCTGCCGGGTTTTGCTCCCGCTCGTAGGCTTCGCCCAGCGCCTGGATGTAGTCCAGCGGGTGGTAGCAGCTGATGTATTGAAAGGCGTCGGCAATCGACTGAATGAAGTCTTCCTGGCGAATCGTGGTCATGGCGAAGTCGTTGGCTGGGAACGGGCACGCGAATGAAGCGCGTTTGCGGCGCGCATGCTACCGGACTTTGACCATCAATGCCCTGTCGCCAACGGCCTCTCAGTCAGCACGTCGGCCGGTCGCCGTGTGCACTGAAGGGGGCGGATGCGGTGGGGGTTCGCCTTCCCGCTCAGCTGGTAGCGTACAGCTGATGGCTGTGATGTGAAGCGGGTTCCCACAGCTCGATGCCATGCGCAATCTGCTCCGCCTGCAGCAGTGTGCCTGCCCCCATC
>JBFFJL010000589.1:0-2101 GCA_041555955.1 Nevskiaceae bacterium | reverse complement strand
GATTCCGCAACAGCGGGTCGGTGATTGTGAGCAGGACATTGGCCGGTTTGTGGTGACCCTGTGTACTGACGATTGCCGTTACATTAATGGGCAAGCCATCGGGGTCGATGGCGGTCAGGCATTTCTCGGATAAAGGATTACACGGATGTCAATGGAACAATGGGTGGCGCTAGAGCGCTCGGAATCGGGTGTCGCCACAGTCACGCTCAAGGCCACGGGTCGGATGCCGGTCATCTCATTGCAGTCGGGCGCGGCACTGGCCGACTGCTTCGAGTCTCTGGCGCAGGACGTCACGATCCGCGTTGTGGTTCTGCGTGGCGAAAACGGTCATTTCTGCGGGGGCGGCGATATCGCTGCAATGCGCGACAGCCTGTCCGATACGGATCGGGCACTGGGCGCGATCATCGAAGAGTTTCATCGCACCATCCGTGCGATGCGTGCGATGCCGCAGCCGGTCATCGGCAGCGTGGCGGGAGCTGCGGCCGGCGGCGGCATGTCGCTGGCGATGGCCTGTGACCTGATCGTGTGCGCGGCCAATGCGCGCTTCATCGTCGGCTATCCGGCGCTGGGCACCTCCAGCGACGGCGGACTGAGTCACACCCTGACGCGCCGGATCGGCGCGATGCAGGCGATGGACGTGATTCTGTTTCGCGGCGCGCTGGACGCCGGTGAGGCGCAGGCGCTGGGTCTGGTTGCGCGCATCGCCGATCCGGAGCAGCTGGAAGCTGCGACGAAGGACTATGCCGAGCAGCTGGCGGCGACGCCGCAGCAGGTCCTGCGCGAGTTCAAGGGCCTGATCGTCAAGGCCACGGACGACGGACTGAACGCGCAGCTTGATGCCGAGAAGGCAGCCTTCCTGCGCTGTGCCAAGAAGCCGGAATTTTGTGAACGCGTCGATGCGTTCCTGAGCAAGAAGAAATAGATCGATGACGCTGCCCACCGACGCTGCCCGAGCCTACACGCCGATCACTCTGGGTCCGCTGACGCTGCGTAACCGCTTCATCAAGTCAGCGACCAACGAGGGCATGGCCAAGGGTGGGGTGCCGTCGAAACTGTTGGTGGAACATCACCGGCGCATGGCGGCGGGGGGTGCGGCAATGACCACCGTCGCCTACTGCGCCATCAGCCCCGACGGACGCACCTTTGAAGATCAGGTGTTGCTGGATGAGCCGAGCCTGCCGCATCTGCGTGCATTGACCGATGCGGTGCATCGGGAAGGGGCCGCGGCCTGCGCGCAGATCACCCACGGCGGCGCTTTTACCTTTCTACCGCAGTTGTCGACGCGTTATCCGCTGAGTGCCTCGGGTGGCTTCAACGCGGCAGGCGTCATCAGCGGACGCTTGTTCAAAACCGAGATGACCCCTGCGGATCTGGCCCGCGTCGCCGACGAGTTCGTCGCCGGCGCGCGGCGCGCTCAAGCCGCAGGATTCGATGCAGTCGAAATTCACATGGGGCATGGTTACCTGCTGAGCCAGTTCGTCTCGCCGAAGTACAACCGGCGGCGCGACGCCTACGGCGGCAGTGCCGTGCAGCGCGCGCGCTATCCGGCAGAGGTGTTGTCGCGGGTGCTGGATGCGGTGGGCCGTGAGCTCGCGGTGACCTGCAAGATCTGCGTGACGGAGGGGTTCAAGGGTGGCGCGACTGCGGACGATGCGATCGAGGTCGCACGCGTACTTGAAGCGGCCGGCGCCCATCTGCTGGTGTTGTCGGGCGGCATGAATGTCGAGTCGCCGTGGGCAATTTTCGGCAGCAACATGCCG
Organism: Nevskiaceae bacterium; assembly: GCA_041555955.1. GTDB lineage: Bacteria > Pseudomonadota > Gammaproteobacteria > Nevskiales > Nevskiaceae > Solimonas. Next base: position 341 of record JBFFJL010000589.1, on the reverse strand, counting down.
GCAGCTGCGGTCGACGTAATCGAGAATCCGGTGATCAAGCTGGCGACGCGGATGATGCGGCTGTGGGAGCCAAAGATTCCGTTCCGCGAGCTGTACTTCCTGGAACACTCCCGCCGACTGCGCGCAGCGCTGAAGATGCCGCTGGCGTATCTGGGCGGCGCCAAATCGGTGGCGGGTGTGGAGCAGGCCATGCATGACGGTTTTGACTGCGTCGTCATGGGCCGAGCACTGATCCACGATCCGCAACTGGTCAACAAGTTTCGCGATGGCGTGCTGACGCAATCCGGCTGCACCGCCTGCAACGAGTGTGTCGCGCTGATGTATACGCCCGGCGGCACGCG
>JBFFJL010000588.1:0-2112 GCA_041555955.1 Nevskiaceae bacterium | reverse complement strand
GATACACTCAGGCGATGTTGGATAGCGCAGCCACGAGTGCCGGATATCTGCCGGACCGCAGCCGCCGGGATACGCGAGAAGCGATTCTGGCCTGCGCCGATGAATTGCTGAGGCGGCGCGGCTATGGCGGGTTTGCGTACCAGCACATTGCGGTTCAGCTGGGCATTCGCAACGCCGCGATCCACTACCATTTTCCGAGCAAGGAAGACCTGGGTGTTGCGCTGGTGCAGCGTTATCGTGCCCAGTTCGACGGCTGGATCCGTTCGTTGCCGGTCGAGCTGGATGACTGGGGAAAACTGAGCGCGTATTTCGCACGATATAGCGAGCAACTCGAGGCCGGGGACTGTTGTCTGTGTCCGGGCGGTGTGCTGGCCGCGGAGTTCGCCGTGCTGCCGCAGGCCATGCAGCACGAAGCGCGCTTGCTGATGCGCGATACGCAGCGCTGGCTGGCCGAGGTGCTGGAACAGGGCCGACGCGAAGGGGTGCTGGACTTTCGTGGGGCGGCCCTCGACAAGGCGGTCGAAGTCGGTGCGTCGCTACAAGGTGGCTTGCAGATCGCACGCCTGAATGGCGCGCCCTGCTTTGCACGGTTGCTGACTCAGCTGTCGCTGGATCTGATCGGACTCGGCGGCACGTCGAATCGCGGGGGGCTAGGGTGATCGCCGCGGCGTCAATGGCGGCGTAGCAGAACGTATACCGCGCCAGTCCCACCGTCGACCGGGCGCGCGCTGCAGAATGCCAGCACGTCCGGGCGTCGCCGCAGCCAGCGATCCAGCAGGGTTTTCAGTATCGGTCCGCTATTGGGGGAGCGATTACCCTTGCCGTGAATGATGCGCACGCAGCTCGCGCGCTGGTCGCGGCATTCATCAAGAAACGCTTGCACGCAGCTCAATGCCTGGGTGCGGTTGAGTCCGTGCAGATCCAGTTCGCGGGTGACGCGGTAGTGTCCCCGTCGCAGACTGCGCAGGACGCTTTCCGCCAGGCCGTCGGCTCGGTATTGCAGGGTTTCCCCGTGTTCGAGCCAATCAGGGTCCGGCTCGGCCAGCATCTCCCGCAGAACCTGGTGATCGTCGGCGCGCTGCTGCTGCGGTGTCGGCGCGGGTGGTCGTGTTCGTGATGCAATCCGCGGCGATGTCTTGAGTTCGCGCACGCCGGTCATGGCGCGGCGGAACAGGCTGTCGTCGTTTTCCTCGTCCATCGACACAAATCCAGGCAGGCTTTGCTGGCCCATGATAGCCGGCAAAGCCGGTAAACTTCGCCGACTGACATTCGACCGCATGAAGATCCTTCTTTCCAACGACGACGGCTGCATGGCCCCGGGCCTGCTCTGCTTGCGTGAACATCTGAGCCGCCAGCACCAGGTTGCGGTGGTGGCGCCGGATCGCAACCGCAGTGGCGCAAGCAACTCACTGACACTGCTGAACCCGCTGCGTGTGCAGACGCATGCGGACGGTACGCGCTGTGTCGATGGTACGCCGACCGATTGCGTGCATCTGGCGCTGACCGGTCTGCTCGATGAGCAACCGGACATGGTGGTATCCGGCATCAATGCCGGCGCCAATCTTGGCGACGATACCTTGTATTCCGGGACTGTCGCTGCAGCGATGGAAGGCCGGCATCTCGGGGTGTCTGCAATTGCCATTTCCTGCGTTTCATTCGACCCGCAGCACTACGACACCGCCGCGCGGGTGGCGATGCGTCTGGTCGAACGCCTGCAGCACGCACCGTTGCCGGGCGACACGATCTTGAACGTCAACGTGCCCGATCTGCCGTGGGATGCGCTGGGTGGCTTTGAAGTGACGCGGCTGGGGCATCGGCATCGCGCCGACGCGGTCCAGCGCGACACCGATCCACGCGGGCGGCCGATTTACTGGATCGGCGTGGCCGGTGGCGGGGCGGATTGCGGTCCGGGCACCGACTTTCACGCGGTGGCTCAGGGCAAAGTGGCGATCACGCCATTGCTGGTCGATCTGACCCGGCACGCGGCACTGGAGCGGCTGACGCAGTGGGTGCAGATGCTATGAGTATTCTGCGGTCCCATCGCGGCGCGGCAGTGCCGCCGACGAGCAGTGCGCAACAGCGCCTGGTCGATACCCTCAGGCAGCACGGGGT
>JBFFJL010000587.1:0-2126 GCA_041555955.1 Nevskiaceae bacterium | reverse complement strand
GTCGCCGACTACCGCCCCGCCGCCCCCGGCGGCGGCAAGAAGCGGCGCGGCCCGGAGACGTGGGCGCTGGAGCTGGAGCCCACGCCCGACCTGGTCGCGGAGCTGGCCGCGACGAGCCGGCCCGACCAGGCGATCGTGGGTTACGTCGAAGGCGACGGCATCGGGCCGGATATCACCAAAGCCTGCCTGCGCATCTGGGATGCCGCGGTTGAGAAGGCCTACGGTGGGAAGCGCAAGATCCACTGGTGTGAGACCTTCCTGGGTGAAAAGGCTGCCGGACTCTACGACGGCAACTACTGCCCTGAGGAGACCCTCAAGGTGCTGCAGGATCTGATGGTTTCGATCAAGGGTCCGCTGACCACGCCGGTCGGCGGCGGCTTCCGCAGCCTCAATGTCGCGCTGCGCCAGGATCTGGACCTGTACGCCTGTGTGCGCCCGGTGCGTCACTACTCGGGTGTGCCGAGTCCGCTGAAAAATCCGGGCAAAGTCGATGTCGTGCTGTTCCGCGAGAACACCGAGGACGTCTACGCCGGTATCGAATACAAGACTGGGACTCCGGAGAACGAGAAGATCGCCAAGTTCCTGCGTGAGGAAATGAAGGCCAAGTTCTTCGAGGGTGCCGGCATCGGCATCAAGCCGATTTCGGAATTCGGCTCCAAGCGCCTCGTGCGCAAGGCGATCCAGTACGCGATCGACAACGGTCGCGAGTCGGTGACCCTGGTGCATAAGGGCAACATCCAGAAATTCACCGAAGGCGCGTTCCGCAACTGGGGCTACGAAGTCGCCCGTGAGGAGTTCGGCAGCGTCACCATCACCGAAGAGCAGCTCTACGCCGAGTACAAGGGCAAGCAGCCCGAGGGCAAGATCGTCATCAAGGATCGCATCGCCGACATCATGTTCCAGATGATGCTGCTGCGTCCGGACGAGTTCGACGTGCTGGCCACGACCAATCTCAATGGCGACTACTTGTCTGACGCGATTGCGGCTGAAGTCGGCGGCATGGGTATCGCGCCGGGCGCCAACATCGCTGACCACGTCGCGGTGTTCGAGGCGACCCACGGCACCGCGCCGAAGTACGCCAACCTGAATAAGGTCAACCCGGGGTCACTGCTGTTCTCGGGCGTGATGATGCTTGAGTACATGGGTTGGACCGAGGCTGCCGACCTGATCACGCTGGTGTACCCGGAAGTGATCGCCGACGGCATCGTGACCTACGACTTCGCGCGTCAGATCGACGGCGCCAAGGAAGTCGGTACCAGCCAGTTCGCCGACGCGCTGATCGAACGCATCAACGGTGGTGTTGATCTCGAAGCCAAGCGCAAGGCGCTGCAGGCGCAGCTGATCAAGGAGCGCAAGCAGCGCGAGATCCGGCGCCTGCTGCAGCCGATGGAAGAGATGATCGATTCGGGTCGTGTGCCGCAGACGGTGGCCGACCTGATGACGCGTTCGCTGATTACCGTGACCGATAGCGAAACGGTCGAAAGTGCGATGCATGTGATGACCGACAATGACGTCAGTTCGGTTGTGGTCGAGCCGGATGCCGACGGCGTCTGGGGCATCGTCACGCGCCGCGATATCGTGGCCAAGATCGTTCATGCCAGCAAGAATCCGGCGACCACCCGGGTCAAGGACGTCTGCTCGCGTCCGGTGGCGTCGGTGCCTGCCGAGTTGAGCATCCGTGAGGCGGCTGCACGCATCTCGGATTCAAACTACAGCCGCATGACGGTCGAACAGAACGGCAAGATCATCGGTATCGTCACCGAGACCGATATCTTCAACGCCGTCGAAAAGTTTGGTTGGGCGCAGGAATAGTTCCGGAATCAATCGGGTCGAGTGTAATCAACGAGGCGGCGATGGCCGCCTCGTGCTTTTGAGGGCAGGGACAGTATGGCCATCGGACTGTTCGTCATCGGAGACGAGATCCTGTCGGGGAAACGTCAGGACAAGCACCTTTCGCGCGTGATCGAGCTGTTGGGCGCGCGAGGCATGGCGCTGGCGTGGGCGCGATTTCTCGGCGATGAGGATCAGGCAATTGCGGATGCGCTGCGTGCAGCAGCACGCGATGGTGACCTCGTTCTGAGCTGTGGCGGCATCGGGGCGACGCCGGATGACCGGACCCGGCAGGC
>JBFFJL010000586.1:0-2164 GCA_041555955.1 Nevskiaceae bacterium | reverse complement strand
GCCGATCAAGTTCATCGGCGTTGGCGAGAAATCCGACAAGCTGGAAGTGTTTCATCCGGACCGTATCGCCACGCGGATACTCGGTCAGGGCGACATGCTGGGCCTGATTGAGGAGACTGCACGCAAGGTTGATCAGGACAAGGCGCAGAAATTTGCCGAGCAGTTGAAGAAGGGCAAGCGCTTCGATCTGGAAGATTTCCGCGAGCAGATGATGCAAGTGCAAAACATGGGCAGCATGGCGTCGCTGCTCGAGAAGCTCCCGGGCGGCGCGCAGATGCAGGCTCAGCTGCAGAACGTCAATGCTGACAAGCAGGTGCAGCGCACCATCGCCATCATCAATTCGATGACCCATCAGGAGCGCAAATTCCCGGATCTGATCAAGGCTTCGCGCAAACGGCGGATTGCTGCCGGCAGCGGCGTCGAGGTTCAGGAAGTCAATAAACTGATGCGCCAGTTCGAAACCACACGCGACATGATGAAGAAGGTCGCCAGCGGCGGGATGGGCAAGCTGATGCGTGGTCTCGCAGGGCGTCTGCCGCCCGGCATGATGCCGAGGCGCTAGATATGCGTCGCTCATGGCGGGGTCTGCTGGCGCTAGCGCTGCTTTCGTCGATATGCGTGCCAGCATTTGCTGTAGACCCAGGCGTTGTGGCCCCCGAGGCCGCTGGCATCGTGCTCAACGGCGCAGCCGAGCAGGCCAAGGTCAGTGCACTGAAGGGGCGAGTGCTGGTGGTCGAATTCTGGGCGTCGTGGTGCGGACCCTGTGTTGAATCAATGCCGCGTCTGAACCAGTTGCGCACCGAGTTACACGGCGCCGGTTATGCGGACCGCTTTGAAGTCCTGGCGGTCGGCCTAGATACCTCGGTGGATCGAGCGCGACGCTTTCTTGACCTGCACCCGGTTGGTTTTCCGGTGGTCGTCGACACGATTGGAATTGCATCGCGCAATTACGGGGTCTGGCGCTTGCCTGCCACCTTTCTGGTGGCGCCGGATGGCCATATAAACCAGATTTATCATGGCTATGGACCCGAGTTCAGCGGTGATTTGCGGACGCGGGTAATCGCGCTTTTGCGTGCGGGACCGAATGCGATTCAAAGCAAGCCCGGAACGCTTCCGGCGGAATCTTCGGGCGGCGCTGGAATTCCGTGAGGAAATCGCTACAATACGCGGCCTTTCAGCGGCCTGGCGCCGCTTTTGTCATTGGATAACGTCAAAGATGGTCACAATTCGTTTGGCTCGTGCAGGTGCAAAGAAGCGCCCGTTCTATCATGTCGTGGCGACCGAGAAGTCCAGCCCGCGTGACGGCCGTTTCATTGAGCGCGTCGGGTATTACAACCCGCTGGCGCGCGGAAACGAACAGAAGCTGGTGCTGGATCTGGCGCGTGTGGACTTCTGGAAGCAGAACGGTGCGCAGGTATCTGATCGCGTTGCGTTTCTGATCAAGTCCGCGCCGAAGCCGGCTGCCTAATAGATGGCGGCGACTCGGGTGACGCTGGGCCGCGTCGCCGGGGTATTCGGCGTGCGGGGATGGCTGAGGCTGCATTCGCAGACGCGGCCAGCGGAAAAGATTCTGGACTACCGGCGCTGGTGGATTCATCAGCACGGTGCGAGCTATCTGGCGCAGGTGCTGGACGGTCACACCCAGGGTAGTGGACTGGTTGCGCAGATCAGTGATGCAAGCGGTGAAGCGATTACCGATCGCGACATTGCAGCATCGCTGCTCGGTGCGGAGATCCAGGTCGATCGCGACGATATGCCGCGGTTGCCAGAGGGAGAGTTTTACTGGGTCGATCTGATCGGCCTCAAGGTTGAGAACGAAATGGGCGTGCCCTTGGGGCAGGTCCGCGATGTCACCAGCAATGGTCCGCAGGACATTCTGGTGGTGAATGACGAAGCCGGTGGCGAACGCCTGATCCCGTTTGTGCGACCGCAGATCGTCAGGAGCGTGGAGCTGGACGCCGGTTGCATTGTCTGCGACTGGGATCCGGAGTACTGATGCGGATCGAGGTGATCAGCCTGTTTCCTGAGTTGGTGGAACAGGTGGCGCGGCATGGAATGCCGCGGATCGCCGCAGAATCTGGGCAGCTGACGCTGTCGACGCGCAATCCGCGCGACTACAGCGTCAACCGCTGGAGAAGGATTGACGACCGGCCGTACGGCGGTG
>JBFFJL010000585.1:0-2178 GCA_041555955.1 Nevskiaceae bacterium | reverse complement strand
GCGGCAGATAGTCCGGAGAGGTGATCGCCAGCACCAACGCCAGCACGAACGGCATCAGCACCAGGATCCATGCCGACATGCGGCCCTCGGCAGTCAAGGTGCGCAGACGCCGCTGGAAGCGCTGGCGCTGGCGCAACGTGTAGGCAACCCGGTCGAAGATTTCGGCCATGTTGCCACCGGTCTCACGCTGCACCAGCACGGCAGTCACCATCGCCGACAGACTGATACTCGGCACGCGTTCCAGCAACGCCATGAAACCAGACTTCACGCTCAGGCCGTAATTGATGTCCGAGAAGGTAATACCGAATTCGGTGGCGACCGGATCATTCATCTCCTGCGACACCACTTTCAGCGTTTCATTGAATGGATTGCCCGCGCGCAGGGCGCGACTCATGACGTCGAGTGCATCCGGCAGATCCGTCTCGAACTGATGCAGGCGCTGATTGCGGTCCCTCAGCAGCTTTGCGTAGGGCAACGGCAACACGATCAGGAACAGCACCGCGCCCATCAACGGGCGCCCGGCCAGAGTGAACCCACAACCGACCAGCAGCGCCAACACCAGCGAAAGCAACACCAGCCGGTAGGCCGGCGCTGGCCGCCCGGCCTGCTCGCACAGGGTCTCGACCCGACGCATGCCCGGCAAGCCTTCGAGCCAGAGTTCGAACGAATTCAGATCGCGCAGATACTGCTCGCGCAACAAGGACTGAGTCTTTTCACCGTCCGCCTGATGGACGCCGATGCGCTGCATGCGGTCACGCAATTGCTGGTTGCGATCGCGACCGCTGAAAGCCGCCACTCCCAGCGTCGCGGCAAAGACCGCGGTGAAGGCGAGGACGGGAATCAACCAGGGCGTGTGCGTAATCATCATGGCGCGCCTACAGTTTGCGGTCCGGATCGAACATCGCGAGGTCGAGTTCCAGACCTCGGCGACGCAGATGATCGTGAAAATGCGGAACCAGTCCGGTGGCGACGAATGCCCCGACGACATTGCCCTCGGCGTCCAGGCCTTCACGCTCGAAGCGGAAGATTTCGGCCATGGTCACGATGTCGCCTTCCATGCCCTGAATTTCCTGAAGACTGACGAGACGTCGGCGGCCATCCTCCATGCGTTCAAGCTGGATCACGATGTCGATCGCCGACGCGATCTGCGAGCGCACCGCCTTGGTCGGAAGATCCACGCCCGCCATCGCCACCATGTTCTCGATGCGGGCCAGCGCATCTCGCGGGGTATTGGCATGGATCGTCGTCAGCGAGCCGTCATGACCGGTATTCATCGCTTGCAGCATGTCCAGTGCTTCACCGCCGCGAACCTCGCCGACGATGATGCGATCCGGCCGCATGCGCAGCGCGTTGCGCACCAGGTCACGCTGGGTCACGTTGCCGCGACCTTCAATGTTCGCAGGCCGCGTTTCCATGCGGCCAACGTGCGGCTGACGCAGCTGCAGCTCGGCAGAGTCCTCGATCGTCAGAATGCGTTCGTTGACCGGGATGAACCCAGACATCACATTCAGCATCGTGGTCTTGCCGGAGCCGGTGCCACCGGAGATCAGTACATTGAGACGGCAGCGCACAATGCCTTCGAGTACGCGCGCAATCGGCTCGGTCAGGGTTCCGATCCGGACGAAATCCTCGATCGCCATGCGGTCCCGCGCAAAGCGGCGAATCGACAGCATGGCGCCGTCCAGTGCCAGCGGCGGAATGATGGCGTTGACGCGCGAACCGTCCGGCAAGCGCGCATCCACCATCGGCGACGCCTCGTCGATGCGGCGACCGACGCGGGTCACGATGCGATCGATGATCGTCATCAGATGCGCTTCGTCACGAAAGCGCAGCTCGGTCGACTCCAGCTTGCCAGCGCGTTCAACAAAAACCCGCTGCGGTCCATTGACCAGAATGTCGGACACGGTCGGATCCGAAAGCAGTGGCTCCAGCGGACCCAGGCCCAGGATTTCATCCTCGATGCGCTGCGCCATCTGCTGGCGCACATGCACCGAAAGTGGCACCGACAGGTCGGTCATCATGCGCAACGCCTGTTCGCGAATTTCGCGACGCGATCGTGAAAGCTCAGAAGCTCCGCGGTTGTCGGATCGTACGGCGCGATCCCGCTGACTGTATCCGGCGCCATGGCGTGGCCTCCCTGCCTGCTGTCCTTATCGGTATCGGCGCAGTCTACAGATC
>JBFFJL010000584.1:0-2203 GCA_041555955.1 Nevskiaceae bacterium | reverse complement strand
TGGGGTGCTGGCTGGCGCTGGTGTCGAGCTGAGGCGTCGTTCAGCTCAGGCGCGTTGAAAGTTTGCGCAGGCCGCTGGTAATCACCTTCTTCAGTACCTTGTGCAGCACCGGCCCAAGAAATCCGGGCTTGGTGTCGAAGTGGATGTCCCAGGTGACATCGCATCCGGCCGGGGTCTTGGCGAATTTGACCTGGCCATGATGATTGACGATCGGGCCGCCGAAGCGGGTGATGCGATAGGCGATCTTCTTGCCCGGTTCGAAGGCGGTCACGGTTTCCTGTGTGGCGATGGGGCCGGGGCCGATGCGGCGTACCGAGCCGACGCCGTTGACGTCATCGATGCCGGACTGCAGGCGCTTGACCGGAACACCCAGAATGCTGCCGAGGCCATCGTGATCCGCCAGCGCGTCAAAGACGGACTCGACCGGCGCATTGAACGATTGGGTCATGCAGATGTGTTGATGGCTCATCGGGTCGGATTCCGGTTTCTGTGCTGTGGGCGCGATTGCGCGGGACGCGTAGGTTAGCGGCTTTTCTACGCCGTTTCAGCGCGTGGCGAGTACTGCCCGCAGCGGCGCCAGCAGTCGCGCGGCACGGCCGGACTGGCGCTGCGTTCGGGCACCGTCGAACGCCAGCACGCCGTCTTCGATCGGCGCGTAGCGCAGGATCCGGAGATCCTTGAGATAGTTCTGCGACGCCTTCCACGGCCCGCGACTGCCCTGACGCGGCAGGCGGTCGTTAGCGCGGCGGATATAGCCGGAGTCCAGCGTGCCGAGCATGGTGTCTTCGGTGCGGCTGTTCATGGTATCGACGGCCATGCACGACTGATAGCCGTGGGCATCCATGTGTCTGATCAGCCGGCACAGGTACTCGGCAGCGATGTCGGCCTTGAGGGTCCAGGAAATGTTGGTGTAGCCGAAGATCATGCCGGCGTTGGGCACGCCGTCGATCATGACGTTCTTGTAGATCAGCTTGTCACGCGTGACCACCGGTTCGCCATCCACCTCAACTTGCACGCCGCCAAGCATCTGGATGTCCAGGCCGGTGGCGCTGATGATGATGTCGGCTTCAATCTCGTCGCCGGATTTCAAGCGAATGCCGCCCGGGGTGAAGCGCTCGATATGGTCGGTGACTATCGACGCCTTGCCGTGGCGGATGGCCTTGAACAGATCACCGTTGGCGACGACGCACAGACGCTGGTCCCACGGCGCGTAGTCGGGCGTGAAGTGGCGCATGTCAGCCTTGTCTGCGAGTTGCTTGCGCACGATGTTCAGAAACAGGCGGCGCATCGCTTGCGGCCGTTTGCGTGACAGTTCGAACAGCGTGCGCGACATCGCGATGTTGCGGGCGCGGGTCACGCGGTAGGCGAGCTTTTCCGGCAGCAGGCGTTGCAGTCGGAGCGTCAGTGGATCGATTGACGGCAATGGCAGCAGATAGCTCGGAGAGCGCTGCAGCATCGTCACATGCGCGGCCTTTTCCGATAGCGCCGGCACCAGGGTCACCGCTGTGGCACCGCTGCCGATGACAACTACCTTCTTGCCGCCATAGTCGAGATCCTGCGGCCAATGCTGGGGATGAATGATCGGGCCGGCGAAATCCTCTGCGCCTTCGAACTCGGGTTGATAGCCGGCAGCGTAGTTGTAGTAGCCGGTGCAGCCGACGACGAAGCTGGCGGTGTAGGGACGCACTTCGCCGGTCGCCAGATCTTCGACCTGCAGGGTCCAGTGTTTTCGCGCGCTGGACCAGCTGGCTCTGCGGACGCTTTTGCCGAACCGGATGTGGCGATCGACGCCGTATTCGGCCGCGGTGTCGCGCACGTAGGCCTTGATCGAAGCGCCGTCGGCCAGAACCTTGCCGCCGGTCCACGGGCGGAAGTTGTAGCCGAAGGTGAACATGTCCGAGTCGGAGCGGATGCCGGGATAGCGGAACAGATCCCAGGTGCCGCCCAGATCATCACGGCGTTCGAGCACGGCAAAGGTCTTGTCCGGGCATTGGCGACGCAGATGACAGGCCATGCCGATGCCGGAAACGCCGGCACCGATGATCAGGACATCAAAGTGTGTGGATGTGCTCATGGTTCGTATCAGGCCGGCAGGAGGCCGAGTTCACGACGCCAGCCCGCTTCCAGCGGGGTCTGGTCATCATCGGTCGGATGAAAGTCGCGGCGGAAATAGTCCTTCAAGGCCGGAACGCTGTGACTGAGC
>JBFFJL010000583.1:0-2208 GCA_041555955.1 Nevskiaceae bacterium | reverse complement strand
TCTGCTCCAGTGTCTGGAGCCCCTGGGTCTTGAGCGTCACGATCATCCTCCGATGATCCCGGCGCCCCGCCGGCCCTTCAGGCTCACTTCACGTTGGAATCACGCGCCCCCTTCAGGCTCATGTGTCATTGGAAGAGGCTGTCAGTTGGCGAGGGTGATCCGCAGTGTTAAGTTCACGTCCGAGCGCACCACTACAAGTTTGAACGAGGCGCTCCGGGGACCATCCATTCACGTTGCCGGGCCGCTGGCGCAGCGCGCCGGTCGCGGAGTTGCCATGTTTGAAATTGCAGCGGAACAGTCGATCTGGAAGACGCTCAGCATCCCGCTGGTTGCCGCTGCAGTGGGCGGCGTCACCAACTGGCTCGCGGTGTGGATGACCTTCCATCCGCTGGAATTCGTCGGCATCAAACCGCCGTATCTGGGATGGCAGGGCATCATCCCGTCCAAGGCCCGGCGTATGGCCGGTCTGGCAGTACAGTCAATTTTGTCCAAGTTGATCACCCTGCACGAGCTGATCGAAGTCCTCGATCCCAAAAAGCTGGCTGACCAGATTGTCGCTGGGGTCGATCCGATGCTGGAGCCCTGGGTCGACGAACTGATGAACGAGCACTACCCCGTGCTGTGGGCGAATCTGCCGATGTTCGTGCGGCGTCAGGTCTACGCCCGTGTGCGCACTCAGATGCCGCAGCAGGTCGACGCCCTGATGAAAGATGTCACGCTCAATATTGATCATCTGCTCGACATGAAGCCGATGGTCGAGGACCAGCTCGAACGCAACAAGGTCCTTTTGAACCGGGTCTTTCTGGAATGCGGCGAGGTTGAATTCCGCTTTCTGGTCCGCTCCGGATGGTACTTTGGCGGCGCCTTCGGCCTGATTCAGGCGATTCAGTGGTACTTCTATCCGGTCTGGTGGACCTTGCCGCTGGCCGGTCTGATCGTTGGGTATGCGACCAACTGGATTGCGCTGAATCTGATTTTTCGGCCGCTGAATCCGATCAAGCTCGGTCCGTTCTCGATTCAGGGTCTGTTCCTGAAACGGCAGAAGGCAGTTTCCGAGTCGTTCTGCCGCATCGTCATCGAAGAGATCGTGACCTTGCCGCTGTTGATCGATGCGATGCTCAACGGCCCGCACCAGGATCGCTCACGGGCGCTGCTGCGTCGGCATGTCAAACCGCTGGTGGACCGGGTTGCCGGCGGGCTTGGTGGCATGACCAAGCTGGCGGTGCAAACCACCCTCGGTCCCACCGGTTTTGCACAGATCAAAGACTCGGTTGCGGCCAAGGCTGAGGCTGAGGCTGGACTGGCGTTCGAGGATCGTGACTTCCTGCGTGAGCGGGGCCAGCAGATGCAGCAGGTGATTCAGTCGCGGATGGAGAAGCTGCCGCCGGAGGAGTTCCAGGACCTGCTGCGACCGTGCTTCCAGGAGGATGAGTTGAAGTTGATTCTGGTCGGTGCCGCATTGGGCGCCGCGGCGGGGATGGCACAACTGGTGCTGGTCTTTACGCTCTAGTCTGTACGCTGTAGCCCCCAACTCTGAATCTGCCTGAGATGCTCCCTGAAGAACCCTCACGGGTGACCGTATCCGCGCTGCTGGACAGCGTGCGTGACTTCCTGCGCAGCCTGCTCGATCTGCGTTTCGAGCAACTGATCACGCCGCGCATGTTGCCGACGCTATACATGCTGGCGATTGCCGCCAGCGCTTATGGAATGCTGACCTTCGCGATTGAAGGATTCACGCAGTCGTTGGCCGTGGGCCTGTTTCGCCTTCTGCTGATCGCGCCGGTGGGCTTTGTCGTGCTGGTGACTTTGTGCAGGATCGGGCTGGAGTTTCTGATGGTGGTGTTCCGGCTGGCCGTGAATGTCAGCGAAATGGCGGGTCACACCGGCGACATCGCCAGCGGTCTGCCGCGGATCCAGTTCTGGAAAGGGCTGCTTGGAGGGGGTGCTAAGACGCGCCCACACGAATGATCCGGATCAGCCTCGCTGGCGTTGCGTCGTTGCTGCACGAAATCCGCGTGCTTCGATGATCGCACGCGCTGTGTGCTGAAGTGAGAAGCGCTGATATGACCATGCGCGCCGGCTGGTCTTGCGTCGGTGCTGTGGTTTGAGCAGATAGCACCAGACCAGTGCGGGTTCGCCAGCGCCGGTTCTTACGCGCACACGACGGCGGGTGTAGAAATCGCCTTCATAGGCATCCAGCACATCGAG
>JBFFJL010000582.1:0-2210 GCA_041555955.1 Nevskiaceae bacterium | reverse complement strand
TGGCCTGGCGCGCCGGCTGCCGGGTCGCCAACATGGAGTTCATGCAGTTTCATCCGACCTGCATGTTTCATCCGGATGCGCGCAATTTTCTGATCAGCGAGGCCCTGCGCGGTGAAGGCGCTCTGCTGCGGCTGCCCAGCGACGATGGCAGTCCTGGCGATCGCTTCATGCCGCGTTTCGATGAGCGCGCAGAGCTGGCTCCGCGCGACATTGTCGCGCGCGCGATCGACCATGAAATGAAGCGACTCGGCCTGAAGCATGTCTTGCTGGACATCACGCACAAACCGGCCGAGTTCGTCCGCAGCCACTTCCCCAGCATTTACGCGCGCTGCCTGGAGCTGGGCATCGACATCACACGCGAACCGATCCCGGTGGTGCCCTCGGCCCACTTCACCTGCGGCGGTGTTCTCACTGATCTACGCGCCCGTACCGACGTCGCCGGGCTGTACGCCGTCGGCGAGGTCGCCTGCACCGGCCTGCACGGGGCCAATCGCCTGGCCTCGAACTCGCTGCTCGAATGCCTGGTTTTCGCTCAGGCCGCGGCCGAAGACCTGATCGCCAACCTCCCCGGCGTGCCGCTGCAGCCGGACGCCGCGCCCTGGGACGAGAGCCGCGTGACCGATTCCGACGAGGATGTCGTGGTTTCGCACAACTGGCTGGAGCTACGCACTTTCATGTGGGATTACGTCGGCATCGTGCGCACGACCAAACGCCTGCAGCGTGCACAGCACCGCATCGACCTGCTGCAACAGGAGATCCAGGAGTACTACGGCAACTACCGCATCAGCGCAGACCTGATCGAACTCCGCAATCTGGTAACTGTGGCCGATCTGATCGTCCGCTCGGCACTGTCGCGACCGGAAAGCCGCGGGCTGCACTACACGCTGGACTATCCGGAAACACTGAGCGAGGCCCATACAACGGTCCTGCCGGGACGCGACTGAACGCCTATCCCGCCCTTTGCAGGGCATACGGCGCATTGACACGGATCAGTTCGCGTAGCCCTCAATCGCACCATTATCCGTCACCAGATATCGATAGATATCATGATCGGAGATGAAGCGATGAAAACGATGAAACCCATGGGGATCGCCCTCGCCGCGCTGGCCGCTGTTGCGGCATTGGGCAGCGCAACTGCAACTGCGGCCGAAAGTCCGCTGATGGTCCGCGTCGGTGTACACAATGTTGACCCGAAGTCAGACAACGGCACGCTTGCCGGCGGCACGCTGGACGTCACGGTCGATAGCCAGGTCGGGCCGACGATCAACATCGACTATTACCTGACGCCGAATCTTGCGATCGACGTCCTCGGCGCGCTGCCGTTCAAGCACGATATCAATCTCAACGGCGCCAAGGCCGGCTCGACCAAACATCTCCCGCCGACCGTGTCGCTGCAGTATCACTTCATGCCGACCGCTGCGATTGATCCGTACGTCGCCATCGGCGTGAACTACACGATGTTCTGGGAAGACAAGCTCGACAATAACGGGCCTGCCTTGGAACTGGACAATTCATGGGGCCTTGCGGGTCAGGTGGGTGTTGACTTCGCGCTGAGCGCCGACCGCAAGTGGGTTCTGGGCGTGGACCTGCGCTACATCGACATCGACACCGACGTCAAAGTCGGCGGCGGCGATGCCGGCACGGTCAACATCGACCCGCTGGCCTACGGCGTTAACGTCGGTTATCGCCTCTAGGCCTGCACACTGAGCGCCTGATCGGGCGCGTTAAGCGCCCGTCATTTGGGGAGCGACCTCCGGTCGTTCCCCTTTTCTATGGGCGATCAATTCGATGACAGACGTGCACGCAAACGGCGCAGGGACTCGCCATCCAGTTCATCACCCAATATCAGCCGCGAGACGCTGCGCTGATCGACAGTCCGCAGACGCAATATCAGCAGTGAGGGATGCACGATCGAATCAGACGCCAACTCGCCTTCACTGCGCATCCCGTTGGCCTGTTCAGCGGTCCAGCTGCCGTCAGCGTGCCAGATCAGGCGCGAGATCGCCTTGGGACCAAACCCCAAAACCGGATGCCGCCGTAACCACAGCCAGGAGCCGGCCACCGCGGCCAGCAGCGCCAGCATCGGCGCGGACGGCAGTCCGCTCGCCATTAACAGCGCCAGCAACAGGGCATGCAAGCCAAACAGCCAACGCAGCGCCCGAATCGACGGACGCAAGCTCAGATCAACGGTAGATGCGAAGCTGTTCAAT
>JBFFJL010000581.1:0-2224 GCA_041555955.1 Nevskiaceae bacterium | reverse complement strand
CTCGACGATCTGGCCGATGCCAAACACGATCGCGACCCAGACCAGCGGCAGCAGCGACTGTTCCTGCACCAGCATTGCCAGCAGGCCGGCGACGAAGCCAACGGCAAAGCCAAGATAGGGAACGAAGCTGAGGACGCCGGCCCAGAAACCGATGACCAAAGCGAGTTTGAGTCCGGCGATGGCCAGTCCGACGCTGTACAGCACCGCCAGCGCGAGCATCACGCTGAGCTGCCCGCGGATGAACGAGCCCATCACCTGATCGGTTTCGGTCGCGAGCAGATCGACCACCGGACGCACGCGCGGAGGAATCACGTTGCGCAGCCAGGCCACCAGATCGTCCCAGTCGCGCAGCAGATAGAACGTGACGATCGGCACCAGCAGCAGATTGGCGGCCAGCGCGGCGACTGCTGCGCCGGACTGGGACACCTTGCCCCACAGTGCTGCGGCCACGCCGCCGGCATCGGACCAGTGCTCGGTCAGGATTTTCTTCAGGCCGGACGCATCCAGATGCATGCCATCGGGCAGATGAATGCCGAGCCATGGCAGCGCGATATCCTGGATCCACGCCAACCAGTCCGGAATGTTGGCCAACAGCGCCAGCGACTGCTGGTACAACATGGGAATGATCAGCACCGCCGCGACAATGCCAACGACGCTAAGCCCGACGAATACCGCCGCGACGCCGACGGTGCGCGACAGCCCCCAGCGTTGCAGCCGATCGACGATCGGGTCGCCGAGATAGGCGAGGCCGGCGCCGATCACAAACGGCAGCAGGACTGGACCCAGAAGCCAGAAAAACACCAGCAGGCCGATGCCGGCGGCGTACCAGACCCAGCGCTCGCGCCATGCGCTGTTCATGGCGTTGTTGCGATGACGCGATAGACCAGCTCTGAAGTGCCAGTTGCGTAGTCCTGGGTCAGGCCACCGCTGGTCAACAGCGCGCCGTTCAGGCGGCTGGCGCCACCCTCCGCACGCACGCTCAGCACCAGGCCATCGGTCTTGGCGGTGACGACGTCGACCCGGCGTACGCTGGGCAGGCCGCGCAGCAGTGTCATCACCTTCAGATAGGCCGAACGATCGGACACACCGCGAATCATCAGCTGAATGTCTTCAACTTCGGCGGCGTAGACGCCCCAGACCGGCAAGCCCAGTCCTTTGATGCGTGTATCGACGGTGCGAGGATCGAACGCGGCAACCAGTACCGTAGCGCCGGTTTCGTCTTTGTCGTAGCCATACCGCTGGACCAATTGCGGAGCCTGTGCGATCAGGCTTGCGGCTTGTATCGCGGCGCTGTCGCCGCCGACCCGGTTAACGACGGTGGCCAGTGCTTCGCGCAAGGCGGAATCGCGCGTGCCGGCGCTCTGATCCGTGACCGGAACACGTGCCTCGTAGGGGTTGTCAGTGCCCGGAGCCTGAGCTTGCGCCAGTGCGATGCCGGTCATACACAGGCCGATCAGCAAGAAAAGAGTTCGCATGGCCGGAATTATCCGGCGGGCGCCGCTAAAATGACAGTCGATCCCGCAGGTCCTGTCGAGGGACCGCACCATTTCGAGTATCCATCACCATGACCAAGAAAGTCCGGGCGCAGGCTGCTGCCGGTTTGACCTATCGCGATGCCGGCGTCGATATCGATGCGGGCGACGCACTGGTCGATGACATCAAGAAGATCGTCAAGTCGACCCATCGGCCCGAAGTGCTGGCCGGCGTCGGCGGTTTCGGCGCCCTGGTCAGTTTGCCGAAGAAGTATCGGCAACCGGTGCTGGTCAGCGGCACGGACGGCGTCGGCACCAAGCTGATGCTGGGTATTCAGACCGGCAAGGTCGAAGGTCTGGGGCAGGATCTGGTCGGCATGTGCGTCAACGATGTGCTGGTATCCGGGGCCGAACCGCTGTTCTTTCTGGACTATTTTGCCACCGGAAAGCTGGACCAGAAGGTTGCCGCGCAGGTGATCAAAGGTGTCGCGCGGGGCTGCAAGCTGGCGGGTTGCGCACTGGTGGGCGGTGAGACCGCGGAGATGCCGGGCATGTACCCGCCGGGCGACTTCGACGTGGCCGGGTTCTGCGTCGCCGTAGCGGAAAAGAAAAAACTGATCGACGGCTCCGCGATCAAGCGCGGTGACGTCATCATCGGTTTACCGTCCTCGGGCCCGCATTCCAATGGCTACTCGCTGATCCGGCGCATCCTGAAGCTGCGCAGGGCCAAGCTGGATCAGGCGTTTGGATCG
>JBFFJL010000580.1:0-2227 GCA_041555955.1 Nevskiaceae bacterium | reverse complement strand
GCAACGCGGTGCTCAAGGCGCTGCGGCCGCTGCTGGAAGATCCGAACAAGCCCAAGCTGGGCCAGCACATCAAATACGACCTCAACGTGCTGGCCGCGCACGGTGTGCAGGTGCGTGGCGTTGCGCACGACACCATGCTGCAGAGCTACGTGCTGGATGCCGCAGGCAACCGCCACGACATGGATACCCTGGCGCTTAAGTATCTGGGGCACCAGACCATCAAGTTCGCCGACGTTGCCGGCAAGGGCAAGGGCCAGATCACCTTCAATCAGGTGTCGATCGACAAGGCCGCGCCGTATTCGGCCGAGGATGCCGACATCACCTTGCGCCTGCATCAGACCTTGTACCCGCAGGTCGCGGCCGAGCCG
Organism: Nevskiaceae bacterium; assembly: GCA_041555955.1. Lineage (GTDB taxonomy): Bacteria > Pseudomonadota > Gammaproteobacteria > Nevskiales > Nevskiaceae > Solimonas. The sequence goes on along the minus strand of JBFFJL010000580.1, from coordinate 1,859 downwards.
GCGCTGAAGAAAGTCTACGAAACCATCGAGATGCCGCTGGTGCCGGTGCTCGCGCAGATCGAGCAGACCGGCGTCAAGGTTGACGTCGCGCTGCTGCGCACGATCAGCAGCGAACTGGCCGAGCGCATGGCGCAGCTGCAGACCGAAGCGCATCGTGAGGCCGGCGGCGAATTCAATCTGGGCTCCCCGAAGCAGCTCGGCGTGATTCTGTACGAGCAGCTGGGCCTGCCGGTGCTCGGCAAGACGCCGAAGGGTGAACCGTCGACCGCCGAAGACGTGCTCGAAGAGCTTGCCGCGCAGCATCCGCTGCCGCGGCTGATTCTGGACTGGCGCGCGATGCAGAAGCTGCGTTCGACCTACGCCGAGCAACTGCCGCTGGCGGTGAATCCGCGCACCGGCCGCATCCACACCTCCTACCATCAAGCAGTCGCCGCGACTGGGCGGCTGTCGTCCTCCGATCCGAACCTGCAGAACATTCCGGTGCGCACGGCCGAGGGCCGGCGCATCCGGCAGGCGTTCATTGCCGAGCCCGGCCACGCGCTGCTGGCCATCGACTATTCGCAGATCGAGCTGCGGCTGATGGCCCATTTTTCCGGCGATCCGCGCCTGCAGCATGCTTTCGCCCAGGGCCAGGACATTCATCAGGCGACCGCCGCCGAGGTTTTCGGCCTGCCGCTGGATCAGGTGCCAACGGATCGGCGCCGCGCCGCCAAGGCGATCAACTTCGGTCTGATCTACGGCATGTCTGCGTTCGGTCTCGCGCGGCAGCTGGGTATTCCGCGCGGTGAGGCGCAGGACTACATCGACCGCTTCTTCGGGCGCTATCCCGGGGTCAAGCACTTCATGGACACCACGCGCACCCAGGCGCGCGAGCGGGGGTATGTCGAGACTCTGTTCGGCCGCCGCCTGTATCTGCCCAATATCGCCTCGCGCAATCAGGGTCTGCGGCAGTACGCCGAGCGCACCGCAATCAATGCGCCGCTGCAGGGGACGGCGGCGGACCTGATCAAGCTGGCGATGCTGGACATCTCCGCATTTCTGGCGCAGCAAGCCCCGACAATCCGCATGATCATGCAGGTGCACGATGAGCTGGTGTTCGAGGGCCCCGAGGCCGAGATCCGCACGCGTGCGGCCGAGATCGCCGGGCGCATGTGCCGTATTTCCGCTCTCGACGTACCGTTGGTCGCCGATTGGGGTGTGGCGTTGCAATGGGATGCCGCACATTCCGCCGAAGGCCATGCAAGCAGTTCAAAATAAAGGAAATTTAGTTTCCGAACAATCCGCGTGTGATTGGTTTTCCGGCCCGCCCCGCACGCTAGGTCTTTGATTTTTCAGGTTCAGCCCGGGTTCAGCCAGCTGGCAACGGACGCGGCGCGAACTTGGCGTTTGAACTTCTGCCCGGCGACCCCATCTAATCTTCCGAGCGGCGATTCTCCCTAGTCCCGCTCCCCGCCTCACTCCCTGGGCGGGTCCGGCATCCCCCATAAGCCGGAAAGCGTGGCCCGGTGATTTCCCCCTAAATCACCGGGCTTTTTTTATGCACGCCAGCGCCTGCCGCCAGGCCGCGCTCAGATCATCACTGATCCGATCTTGTTGATCGCGCTGCCCTGCGCGTAATCGACGCCAGCTTGCTTGAGCCAGTCCAGCGCGTCGGTCGATTCGATGTTGATGGCCGCGGTCCGGCGGTTCAACAGATGGGCCGCCTTGCAGATCCACTCCAGATGCGTGCGGTCCAGCGCGTCATGGCTGATGTTGGCAGTGACGCTGGGATGGATCTTCATGTAGTCGAACGGCAGATGACGCAATTGCGTCACGCCCATCGTGGTGTGGCAGCGGTCCAGCGCAAAGCGCACGCCGGT
>JBFFJL010000579.1:0-2248 GCA_041555955.1 Nevskiaceae bacterium | reverse complement strand
GGCTTCTCGGCCAACTTCTGGCACATGGTGGACATCGTCTGGATTGTGCTGTTTCCCCTTTTGTATTTGCTGAGGTAAGCCATGTCGTTGTCACTTCGCAGCGCCTGGGCGTTGCTCAGCCTCGCAACGTTGTTGTCCTGGGGACTGGACGCCTCCGGCACCGCAGCAGGAGTGGGCATGGCGGTGCTGTTCGTCGCATTCTGGAAGGCCCGCGTTGTATTGCTCGTATTTATGGAACTGGCGAACGGCAACCCCGTCCTGCGCCGGATGTGCGAAGCCTGGGTGCTGATCGCCGGCTCCGTGGTGATTGCTACCTATTGGCTGGCCCCAAAATTCGCGCCTGTTCACTTCGCATCAAGTTTTTAAACAGCCACATACCACTTAGTAGGAGACAACAATGAATCAGGAACCCTGGGTGATCGACGGCCACGGATTTTCCCAAAGCATCGGCGGGAAAATTCTTGTCCATTGTTTCATCTTGATGTTTATCGGCTTTAGCGGCGGCTTTGTCTGGCTTATCCATCTGGCCGGCAACGTCTTTCACATCCTGCCGCTACCGCGAATGGAAATCATGGTTCCGGAGCGTGGCGAACTGCTGCGCAATGCGCACGTCGGCCCGATGATGAATGCCATGTACGTCATGGCGATTGTTTACCTTAGCCCCCGGCTCAAGTTCAGCGTGGCGCAAGCCAAGTGGATCTACTACGCGGTGATTGCAGCGCTATGGGGCAACACGATTGGGTATGCAACTGCTGTGTACGCACCTGAGCGTGGCCTGCAGCCGGTGGGAAGCTGGGTCAATCTGGTTTCCTATGCAACCTTCTATATCGCAGTTATTGGCGTTGTGATTGCCACAGGAATTTGTCTTGCAAATGCTGTTAGGGAGTCGAGGAAATAAGCCGGGCGGTGAGTTGGGAAGGGTGGCCATGCGTGGCCATCATCCTCGACTGGTTTTCCAGAAAGGCCATCGGCAGAGCCGCGCGCCATACAATTCTTCGCGAGCTGGTCCTGGATGCGATCTTGATGGCCGTACGTCAGCGAGGGCGCAGCCGGACCATGATCCGGGCGACGTCACTGCGACCGCCGACGCTCATTCAGCGGCGAGATCGCGGTCAAGCTGAGCTGGCGCTTCGATCCAGACCGAACCCTGCCTGCACGGGCGGTCACAGGCACAGTGGAGCAGGCATAATCCGCTGCTCCACGACATCCGGGCCCAGCGGCCGCAAACCGCTGCCGCAACGACAGGATCGACCATGAGCACCGACCGCGACGTCATCGCCTATCGCTGGCACCGCAATGCGCTGCAGGCCATCGAGTTCCCCCAGTCGGTTCAGTTGGACCAGTTGCTCGGCATCGAGCGGCAGAAGCAGGCCGCGATGCAGAACACGCGTCAATTCGTCGAGGGACATCCCGCCAATCATGTCCTGCTGACCGGCGCACGCGGCACCGGCAAGTCTTCGCTGGTCAAGGCGCTGCTGACACAGTTCGCGCCGCAGGGCCTGCGCCTGGTCGAAGTCCATCCGCACGATCTAGTCGATCTGCCGGATGTGGTTGCACCGCTACGCGGCAAGCCGGAGCGCTTCATCCTGTACGTCGACGATTTCTCGGTTGCCAACAACGATCCCGCGCTGACAGCACTGAAGACCGCACTCGATGGCGGCATCGAAGAGCCGCCCGAAAATGTGCTGATCTACGCCACCTCGAATCGTCGGCACCTGATGCCCGAAACCCAACGAGACAATCAGGAGTACCACTGGGTCGACGACGAACTGCATCCTGGCGAATCGACTGAGGAGAAAATTTCTCTGTCCGAACGCTTCGGCCTGTGGCTGTCGTTCCTGGCGTTCAATCAGGCCCAATATCTGGACGCGGTCCGTCTCCATCTGCAGCTGCTGGGGCACGCACAGTGGGACGAGGACACCGAAAGAATGGCGCTGCGCTGGGCCTTGAACCGGACTTCACGCAGCGGCCGCGTCGCACGTCAGTTCGCGCGCGACTGGGCCGGGCTGCGCGCGTCGCCGCTTGCGCACTGAGCCCGTTCTGACACGCCTCAGGGGCTGACGCGCCGCACAATCACTGCGTCGATTCCGTCAAGCCGGACGGTCGCGTCGAAGTACTCCTTGCCACTGAGTTCGGTCAGCTGAACGGTCTGCTTGCCGACCTCGACAACCTTGCCGCTGAGTTCCTCACCGCCCCGCAGACGCAGCGTCGCCTGCTTGCCTTGCTGCGCCGCCAGCACTTCGGCAAT
>JBFFJL010000578.1:0-2258 GCA_041555955.1 Nevskiaceae bacterium | reverse complement strand
GGCCGCGCAGGCTTCAGCGAAGGCTTCGTTTTCCGACAGAAAGCCGTAGCCCGGATGAATCGCCTGCGCGCCTGAGGCCCTGGCGACTTCGATAATGCGCTCGGCCACCAGATAGCTCTCGCGCGCCGCCGCCGGGCCGACGCAGAACGCCTCGTCGGCCAGCCGCACGTGTCGCGCATGGCGATCCGCTTCGGAGAATACTGCGACGCTGCGGATGCCGAGCCGGCGGCAGGTCTTGATCACGCGACAGGCGATCTCGCCGCGATTGGCGATCAGGATTTTTTCGAACATTTTTCGGGAATTGCCTGGAGTCGAGCTCATGCGCTTACATCCGGAAAATGCCGAATTCGGTCGTCTCGATCGGCGCATTCAAGGACGCTGACAGCGCCAGCGCCAGTACGCGACGCGTCTGCGCCGGGTCAATGACGCCGTCGTCCCATAGGCGCGCGGAGGCGTAGTACGGATGGCCCTGATGCTCGTACTGCTCACGGATCGGCGCCTTGAACGCCTCCTCGTCCTCAGCCGGCCAGTCCTGGCCCTTGGCCTCGTAGCCGTCGCGCTTGATCCGCGACAGCACGCTGGCGGCCTGCTCGCCGCCCATCACCGAGATGCGCGCGTTGGGCCACATCCACAGAAAGCGTGGCGAGTACGCGCGACCACACATGCCGTAGTTGCCGGCGCCGAAGGAGCCACCGATGACCACGGTGAACTTCGGCACCCTGGCGCAGGCCACCGCGGTCACCATCTTGGCGCCGTGGCGCGCGATGCCTTCGTTCTCGTACTGCCGCCCGACCATGAAGCCGGTGATGTTCTGCAGAAAGACCAGCGGAATACCGCGCTTGGCGCACAACTCGATGAAGTGCGCGCCCTTCTGCGCGGACTCGGAGAACAGAATGCCATTGTTGGCGACGATGCCGATCGGACAACCGTGCAAATGCGCGAAGCCGCAGACCAGGGTGGTGCCGAAGCGCGCCTTGAACTCGTCGAACTCCGAGCCGTCGACCAGCCGCGCGATCACTTCGCGCACGTCGAAGGGCTTGCGCGTATCGACCGGAATTACGCCGTATATCTCGTCGGCCGGATACAGCGGCTCCACCGGCTCGCGCACGGTCAGCTTGCCCTGCTTGCTCCAGTTCAGATTGGCGACGATGCGCCGCACCTGCGCCAGGGCATGGTGATCGTTCTCGGCGAGATAGTCGGCGACGCCGGAGATGCGCGTGTGCACGTCGCCGCCGCCCAGGTCTTCGGCCGTCACCACTTCACCGGTGGCCGCCTTCACCAGCGGCGGACCACCGAGAAAGATCGTGCCCTGCTCGCGCACGATGATGGTCTGGTCCGACATCGCCGGCACGTAGGCGCCGCCGGCGGTGCACGAGCCCATCACGCAGGCGATCTGCGGTATGCCCTGCGCCGAAAGATTGGCCTGGTTGTAGAAGATGCGCCCGAAATGATCGCGGTCCGGAAACACCTCGTCCTGCATCGGCAGGAACGCGCCGCCGGAATCGACCAGATAGATGCACGGCAGCCGATTCTGCTGCGCAATCTCCTGCGCGCGCAGATGCTTCTTCACTGTCATCGGGTAATAGGAGCCGCCCTTGACCGTGGCGTCGTTGGCCACGATCAGCACCTCGACACCCTCAACCCGGCCGATGCCGGCAACCACGCCCGCACAGGGCACGCCGTCGTCGTACATGTTCATTGCCGCCAGCGGCGCGATCTCCAGAAACGGCGATCCGGGATCGAGCAAGGCATCAATGCGTTCGCGCGCCAGCAGCTTGCCGCGCGCCTTGTGCTTGGCGCGCGCCGATTCGGAACCGCCCTTGGCGACGCGCGCCGCCTGGGCACGCAGGTCGTCAACGACCGCACGCATCGCCTCGGCATTGCGCGCGTACTCGTCGCTGCGCGGATCGAGTTTGGATTTGAGTGCATTCATCGGCGATCAATCATCCCGTAGGGTGGGCAAAGCGTAGCGTGCCCACGCATCGACACGCGCGCTGACGCGTGGGCACGGCCTTTAGCCTTGGCCCACCCTGCGCCGAGTGCCTGTCCAACCATCACACCGTCTCGCCGAACAGCTCGCGGCCGATCAGCATGCGCCGGATTTCCGAAGTGCCGGCGCCGATCTCGTAGAGCTTGGCGTCGCGCCACAGGCGGCCGGTGGAGAATTCGTTGATGTAGCCGTTGCCGCCCAGCGCCTGGATCGCCTGCCCCGCCATCCACGTGGCCTTCTCGGCCGACTACAGAATCGCGCCGGCCGC
>JBFFJL010000577.1:0-2262 GCA_041555955.1 Nevskiaceae bacterium | reverse complement strand
GTCGAGCGCCTTGGCGCCGACCACGCGCGGGCCGCGAAGGAAGTCACGGATCTTCTCGATCGGGATCGTCGGGATCGCCTCGTCCAGAGGAATTTCGCGCACCTGCGGGCTCAAACGATCAACCCGCAGCGGCTGATCACGCGTCAGCATCGGCCGGCCATCTCGCCAGACCAGGGTCAGCACGTCACCCGGATAGATCAGATGCGGATTGGCGATCTGATCATTGGAATACCAGATCTCGGGCCATTGCCACGGCTCATTGAGAAAATACGCTGCGATGTCCCACAACGTGTCGCCCTTCTTGACGACGTAGCGCAGCGGCGCATCCGCGCGCACCGACACCGGTGCGGCTTCAGCTGGCACAACCGGCGCCGCAGCGGGCTCGAACTGAGCGGACTCCACCGGAGCACTGGCCTCGGAAACCGTCCGCTCTGGCGTCTGCGCACAGCCCGCCAGCAGCGTGACCGCCACTAATGCGAGCTTGCAAACGCTGGGCGCCGCGCTGTCTGAATTCGTTGCCGAGTCGTTATACTTGGACATTGGCCGCACCTTTTCCGCGGGTTGCGCCGGAATGGCAAACTCTAGACGGTTCAATTGGTTGCCGTCAACTTTGTCAGCTGTTTCTAAAGGAATCACGATCTAAAACCCCGACATCATGGCGCTGTTGACTATCCTCCATCACCCCGATCCACGGCTGCGCGAGAAGGCGCTGCCGGTTGAGCGCTTCGACGCGGCGCTGCAAACCTTGATCGACGACATGTTCGAAACCATGTACGACGCGCCCGGTGTCGGCCTCGCCGCAACCCAGATCGGCGTCGCGCTGCGCCTCGCGGTGATGGACTGCAGCGAAGACAAGGCTTCGCCACAACCGATGGTGATCATCAATCCGGAGATCGTGGCAACGAGCGATCCGGAAGTGATGGAAGAAGGTTGCCTGTCGGTACCGGGCGTGGCGGACAAGATCCAGCGCTACACCCATCTGACCTTGCGTGCGCTCGACCGTGACGGCAAGCCGTTCGAGCTGGTTGCCGCGGATCTGCTGGCGCAGGCGATTCAGCATGAGATCGACCATCTCGACGGTACGCTGTACATCGACCACCTGTCCACGATCAAACGCGATCGGCTGCTGAAGAAGCTCCGCAAACAACAGGCAGCCTGAGCCCGCAGTGTTCCGTATTCCGTTGTTGCGTTCCGACCGCTTCCGTGGCGGGAGGCACTCACCCACTCAAAGCCGACAAACCTATGCGCCTTGTATTTGCCGGTACGCCGGAGTTCGCAGTCTCGGCGCTCGATGCGCTGCACCAGGCAGGACACGACATCGTCGGCGTCTATACCCAGCCGGATCGCCCGGCCGGGCGCGGCCGCAAACTCACCCCCTCGCCGGTCGCGACGCGCGCCGTCGAACTGGGCCTGCCGGTGTTCAAACCCGAAAAACTCGACGCAGCCGCGCGCGGACAGCTCAGCGCGCTGCAGCCGGAGGTCATGATCGTCGTCGCCTACGGCCTGATTCTGCCGCAGGCCGCGCTGGACATCCCCGTACATGGCTGCATCAACATCCACGCCTCGCTGCTGCCGCGCTGGCGTGGCGCGGCGCCGATCCAGCGTGCGATCGAAGCCGGCGACGGCGAGTCCGGGGTCACCATCATGCGCATGGATGCGGGCCTCGACACCGGACCGATGCTGCTTTGGGACTCTGTGCCACTGACCGAGCGCAGCACCGCGGCGACGCTGCATGACCAGCTCGCCGCGCTCGGTGCGGCACTGATCGTCGAGGCGCTGGCGCGCCTGCAGCAGGGCGCCTTGACCGAACACGAACAACCGGCCGAGGGCGCAACTTACGCACGCAAGCTGAGCAAGGATGAGGCGCGCATCGATTGGAGCGCGCCCGCAGATGTAGTGGCGCGGCGCATCCGCGCGTTCAATCCTGCACCCGGCGCCTGGACCGAACTGGACGACGAACGCGTCCGCATCCTGTTTGCCACCGCCGAGGCGCAGCCGCATCAAGCCATCCCGGGCCAGATTCTGGCCTGCAGCGATGATGCCATCGCCGTGGCCTGCGGTGACGGCTGCGTCCACATCGAACAACTGCAATGGCCCGGTGGCCGCCCGTTACCTGCCGGCGACGCCCAACGCGGACGCCCGCTCCTGGGGCAGAGATTTCGCTGATCGTTCACGCCGTGCTGGCCAACCCCGGTGATTTGGCGCGAAGAAATACCTCCATTTGCTCGGCCGGGACACCCCAGCTGAACAATGAACCCTGCG
>JBFFJL010000576.1:0-2269 GCA_041555955.1 Nevskiaceae bacterium | reverse complement strand
GGTCGTCGGGGATGTGCATCTTGCGGTATCGGCCCGCAATCGTGCCGTCGCGCTCCAGCACCACGGCGGTGTTGTGGTAGAGGCCGGCGGCACGCCGTTCGAACAGCGAGGCGACGATGACGATGTCGAGTTCCAGCGCCAGCCGTCCCAGCTCCTCGGTGGTCGGGCCGGGGATCGGTTCGGCGAGGTCGAAGTTGGTGGCGTCCTCCACCTGACAGAAGTAGAGCGAGGTGTGCAGTTCCTGCAGCAGCACCAGCTGCGCGCCCTGTGCAGCGGCGGCGCGAATCGCGGCCTCGGAGGTGCGCAGATTGACGCTGGCGTCAGCGACGCAGGCGTGCTGAATGATGCCGACGCGGAGTAGTTTGGAGGTCATGCTGCGGCACTCGGGATTTGCATGGTCACACAGTGCAGGCTGCCATACTGGGCAATCAGTGCACGGCAATCAATGCCGATGACTTCGCGATCAGGAAAGCACGGGCGCAACCGCTCCAGTGCGGTTTCGTCGTTGATGTCGGCATAGATCGGCACCAGTACGGCGCCGTTCAGAATCAGGAAGTTGGCGTAACCGGCCGGCAGGCGGCGGCCGTCGTCAGCGACGATCGCCTGTGGCAACGGCAACGGCACCAGACGATACGGCTTGCCGTCAGCGGTGCGCAGCGCGCGGAGCTCCTCGGCCATCGCGCCCAGATCGGCGTAATGCGGATCGTCGGCGTCATCGCAGGCCTGATAGGCAATGGTTTGCGTGTCGCAGAAGCGGGCGACCGTGTCAATGTGCCCATCCGTATCGTCGCCGAGCAGATCGCCGTGGCGCAGCCACAGCACGCGTTGTACGCCGAACCAGTGCTGCAGTCTTGCTTCGATTTGCGCTTTGTCGAACTGTGGATTACGCGTCGGTGCGAGCAGGCAGCGTTCGGTGGTCAGCAGGGTGCCGCAGCCGTCGGATTCGATGCCGCCGCCTTCGAGCACGAAGTCCAGCGACTCCACTGCTGCGGTCCAGGCACGCTGCGCATCGAGCGCACGGGTGACCTGATTGTCCAGGCTGGCGTCGAATTTGCCGCCCCAGCCGTTGAACACAAAATCCAGATGCAGCGGCTGGCCATCGCGGAAAACGGTGATCGGGCCGTGATCGCGGGCCCAGACATCATCAGCCGGAATCACATACAAGTGCAGGCGATCCGTACGTGCGCCGGCCGCCGTCAGACGTTGACGCAGGGCGTCTACGTCGTCTCCGCAAGCAACGATCAGATCTTCGAATCGCGTGATCGCCACAGCGATACGGATGAAGGTGTCTTCAACCGCGTCGAAGATGTCGGCGAAGTCGCCGTCGGGGCGCGGCCATGTGAGCTGCACCGCACGCTGCGGGGCCCACTCTGCCGGTAAGACGATGCTCATTGATCAACCCGCCTGCTTGGATTGGCAAGGAAAAGGGCGCTGACGCGCCCTCGATGTTGCTGCTGTAGCGGCGTCGACTGTGGTCGCTGCGACGCTGCCAAACCGACCGTGATTTTACGGGCCGTCGCTCAGCTCGTCCACGTGGGAGATCGGTGCCGGCGCATCTTTGACGACGATGTCGATCACCGTGCTGTTCTCGAAGAACACCGAGTAACCGTCATAATCCCAGCGGGTGATCGGGGGCGTCTTGGGTCCGCCGCCGCCAGCGGGAGCATGGCGCTGTACCGGCTCGCCGAACTGTCTGGCAACCGCGCTCATGCTCATGCCGCGCTCAGGCCGCGTCGCGGGTATCGGTGCGACCGTGGCGTCGGATTCGGGCAGGCTCAGCACGTCCGCATGCAGCGCGGGTGCGGTGCCAAGCGAGACAAACGTCAGAATCAGAAAAATCTTTCTCATGAGCGCACTTGCGATGGAAAGCTAGACGTGAATATAGCACCGCCATCGGGGCTTGGCAGCGCACTGGTGGCGCGCTGCCGGTGCACTCGACCGGCGCTATCATCCGTCGGTCCGATATAAAAGGGAGGGACACGATGAAACCATTTGTCATCGCAGCGCTGGCCGCAGCAAGTGTTCTGGTGGCGCCGGGGGCCTTTGCTGCCGAAAGCGCCGACGATTTCTGGGTCAGCCTGGGCGCCGGCTACTACGGCGCGAAAGACTACAAATCCGATCCCGGTCAGCCCAAGGGGGATGCGCAGAACATCGGGGGATTCGAGGGCGTACTTGCCGCGAGCTATGCAGGGCCCGTTCTGCTGCGGTTGCGCGGCAGCTGGATGCTGAATTTCACCAGTAACACGGCCGAAGATGTGAGCGGACTGAT
>JBFFJL010000575.1:0-2270 GCA_041555955.1 Nevskiaceae bacterium | reverse complement strand
GCGGCTGCGGCGTCAGCCCGAGGCACTGGATGCGGCGATTGCGCGACTGGCGATTGTGATGCGCGACGCCGGCACGCTGAACGCGGTACGCAGTGAGCAGCTCGACGCGCAGACCACTCTGGTGTGGCAGCGACCATATGCCGAGCCGCAGGCCGCACAGTTTGTCGCCGAAGTGCAGCGCCGGGCGGCGGCCTTGGGCGGGGCATCGCTGGATCGCGCGGTGTTCAGCAGCCTCGATGCGGATCTGCAGGCACGGGTCGAACGCTTGCTGGCGGATCGTCTGCACGACCTGCGCGGCGACAACGCGCGCCAGGCGGCCGCGCTGGTGGTGGATCTGGAGCGAAATCAGATCCGCGCCTGGGCGGTGGTCGATGCCGAGGCGCCGGACGTAGTCGGCATCGACGCCGTCCGCGTGCCGCGCCAGCCGGGTTCGGCGCTCAAGCCCTTCGTCTATGCGTTGGCGTTTGAACGCGGCTGGACACCGCAGACCCTGATCGATGATGCGCAGCTGACGGAGCGGGTCAACGCCGGTCTGCACGAATACCGCAACTACAGCCGCAATCATTACGGCCGCATCAGCGTGCGCGAAGCACTGGGCAACTCCCTGAACGTACCGGCGGTCAAGGCACTGCAGTTTGTCGGGCCGGATCATCTGCTGTCGCGACTGCATGCGCTCGGTGTCAGCAGTCTCGATCGCCATCCGGCGTTCTACGGGGACGGACTTGCGCTGGGCAACGGCGAGGTTTCGCTGTACGAGCTGGTGCAGGCCTACAGCGCGCTGGCGCGTGACGGGCGCCTGTTACCGCTGACGGTGTTCGCCGATGCGCGTGCACCGCGGCAGGAGCGCGCGGTCATTTCGGCCGACGCCGCGCGTGCGATCAACGGCGTGTTGTCGGATCCGTCGGCACGGCTGCTCGAGTTTGGCGACGGTGCGGCGCTGCGCTTTGCCCAGCGCACTGCGGTCAAGACCGGTACCTCCAGCGACTATCGTGACGCCTGGACGGTTGCGTATACCGGCAGCACGCTGGCCGGTGTCTGGATCGGCAACCTGTCTGCGCGTGCCACCGACGGTGTGACGGGCGCACGCGGTCCGGCGCTGGTCGCACGCAGCATTCTGGCGCAGGCCGGTGCCGCCAGAGGCCGGGCGCTGCCAACCCACGAAGCCGACCCGATTGCCGCGCACGCCGATGATGCGACGCAAGTCGTTGAGCTGATGCCGCCACCGGTGCAGCCGCAGCTGCGGCAACCGTACCCCGGTCTGCAACTGGCGCTGGATCCGCGGATTCCCGATGCGCTGGAGGCGTTCACGTTCGAGCTGGCGTGGGCGCAGACCCCCACAGCAGTGCAGTGGTGGGTTGACGGCGCCGTGGCCGGACACAGCGACGGCGAGCGCTGGGACTGGCCACTGCAACGCGGCGCGCATACCGTCACCGCGCTGGCGACCGCGGCTGATGGCAGCCGTATGCGCAGTGCGCAGGTCACGTTTTCTGTGCGTTGAATGCCCGCGCATAGGCCTGCAGCTGCGATCCGCGTTTGATGGCCGTCAATGTGATGGGCTGTGGAACCTCTAGACTGACGCGGACATGAGCCAGGAACATTCCACCGAAGCACCGCCCGACTGGCATCTGCAGTCCGGTCAGGACAGCGTTGCACTGCTGAACTCGGACCTTACCCAGGGCCTTGCGCACGACGAGGCGCAGGCGCGTCTGCAGCAACACGGGCGCAACGACATCACGCAGACGCATCAGCATGGTGCGCTGGCGATGTTCGCAGCGCAGTTCGCGGACTTCATGATTCTGGTACTGATCACCGCCGCGGTGATTGCCGGTGTCCTCGGCGACTGGATCGATACGTTGGCGATCCTCGCGATCGTGATGATCAATGCCGTCGTCGGCTTCCTGCAGGAATATCGCGCCGATCGCGCAATCGCCGCGCTGCGCGAGATGGCGGCACCGCAGGCGACCGTGCGTCGCGCCGGTGATGCCGTGCAGATCCCGGCGGACGAGGTGGTGCCCGGCGACATCGTGCTGACCGAGGCCGGTGATGTAGTACCGGCGGATCTGCGCCTGCTCGAAGCGGTGCAGTTTCACAGTGACGAATCTTCGCTGACCGGGGAGTCGCAGCCGGTCGACAAGTCCAGTGAGGCCCTGGATGCGGAGCGGCCGCTGGCCGAGCGCACAAACATGGCCTACAAGGGCACCTTGGCCGTGCGCGGCCGCGCCATCGGAGTGGCGGTTGCCACCGGCATGCGCACCGAGATCGGTCGCATT
>JBFFJL010000574.1:0-2302 GCA_041555955.1 Nevskiaceae bacterium | reverse complement strand
GCGGCTGTGGAAGCGTTGAGGTCAGAAGCAGTGTTCATCAGTGCGTCGATGCGTTGGAAGAATTCGGTGAATTGGTGCGTGCGCTGTATTCCCGCGCGGTGCGCCAGATCGCGTGGCCATAGCGATCGAAGCGGCGCACGGTCTCGACGAAGGCATGGCGCGCGGCAGTATCGACCATCGGTTCGGGCAGCAACGGATCGAACACGATGCTGCGGATCGCCTGTCCGCCGATCAGGAAGGCTTCGCGAGCGGCGACGTCCGGCTCCAGCGACGGCGCGCGCTGCATCCAGGTTTCAAGCCGCGCACGCTGCTGACGGTAGTGCTCGCTCAGCGACTCTCCATCCCACAGCTTGGGAATGCGCGCCGCGCGTGCGGCATCGAATTCGCTGGCGACGAAAACACAGGCTTCGGCTTCCAGGCCCAGCGCATGCAGACGCTTGCGCACGGTGGTGACGCCGTCCTCGATGTTGTCCGGACGCACGAACAGATCGCGTTCGAGTTCGCGGAAGCCCAGCATCAGTAGCGCACGATGGCGCCGTCGCAATGCGCTGCGATCACTGCGCCCGAGGGCGCCACAGTGCACTGCCAGATGGCCACCATGCCAGGGACGAATGCGTTGCTCGGCACTGCGCCAGGTGGCGACGTCATCGGCCAGTTGGTGCGCTGAGCCGCTCAGTCGGTAGCTGCCGCGTTCAACCGCCTCGATCAGTCCTTCGGCGGACAGTCGCACCAGTGCCACGCGCACGGTGTTGGCGCTGACCGTGAACAGCCCGCAGGCGCTGATCAGGTCGCGCACATGCAGCGCGTGCCCTTCGTTGGCCAGCAGCAGGTCCAGGATCAGATTGCGTGCCTTGGGTTTCATTGCGCGATTACACATCATGCGTGATTGTGCATTTATGTGTAATGTTCCACGTCCGGCCGGCGAACGCAACTCGAGCCTGCCCCACATCGAGGAAGCCGAAGCATGTCTGAAACCCTGGTGCTGACCCAGCGGCGTGCGCCGCTGTTCATCGTGACGATCAACCGTCCGGAAGCGCGCAACGCGGTCGACGGGCCGACCGCGGCGGCGTTGGCCGGGGCTTTTCGCGATTTCGAAAGCGATCCCGAGCTGAAGGTGGCGATCCTCACCGGTGCCGGCGGACATTTCTGTGCCGGCGCTGATCTGAAGGCCGTGGCCGGTGGCGACACCGCGCGCGCCAACCGTATCGACGCGGAGGGTGACGGGCCGATGGGGCCGTCGCGGATGCAGCTGTCCAAGCCGGTGATTGCTGCGGTGTCCGGCTATTGCGTCGCCGGCGGCCTGGAGCTGGCGCTGTGGTGCGATCTGCGCGTGGCGGATCAGACCGCGACATTCGGTGTGTTCTGCCGCCGCTTCGGCGTGCCGCTGATCGACGGCGGCACTGTGCGCTTGCCCCGCGCGATTGGAATGAGCCGCGCGATGGATCTGATCCTGACCGGTCGTCCGGTTGCCGCCGATGAAGCCGCGCAGATCGGCCTCGCCAACCGCGTGGTCGCGGCCGGCGCGGCGCTGCTTGCGGCAGAGCAGCTGGCACTGGAGATCGCCGCGTTTCCGCAAGCCTGCATGCGCAACGATCGGCGTAGTGCCTATGCGCAGTGGGGCTTGAGCGAGGGTGACGCGATCGCCAACGAATTTCGTGAGGGGCTGGCGACCTTGGCGTCCGGTGAGACGGTGTCCGGCGCCACGCGCTTTTCCGGTGGCGACGGCCGCCATGGTCGTTTCTGAAGCAAAGAACTCGGAGAAACAACGGATGGAAACGCTCAAGACCCTGACTTATGCGGTCACCGGACGTATTGCACGGATCACCTTGAACCGCCCCCAGCGCGGTAACGGCATCACCATGGACATGCCGCGCGAACTCGCGGCCTGTGTCGAGCGCGCAGACCTTGATCCGGAGGTGCATGTCATTGCGCTGGCCGGCAACGGCAGCGGCTTCTGCGGGGGCTATGATCTCGTGGAGAGCGCTGAGGCGTTGCAGATCGGTGAGCCCGATCCTTCGCGGCCACCGGGCTCGGTGCTCGATCCGCAGGTGCAGATGCGCAATCACGTGCCCGGCAGTCAATGGGACGCAATGACCGACTACGCGATGATGTCGCGCAACGTCAAAGGTTTCATGAGCCTGTTCCATGCCAACAAGCCGGTGGTGTGCAAAGTGCAGGGCTTCTGCGTCGCCGGTGGTACCGACATGGCTTTGTGTTCGGATCTGCTGGTGATCGCCGACGACGCCAAGATCGGCTATCCACCGGCACGCGTCTGGGGTTCGCCGACGACATCGATCTGGGT
>JBFFJL010000573.1:0-2315 GCA_041555955.1 Nevskiaceae bacterium | reverse complement strand
GTCCGCAGACGAAGATCATCGGAAACGTCGGCCAGCCAGCCCACATCTTCAGCGCATTCCGACGACGCCAGGTGCTCAGGTAGTTGCCGTATTCCAGGTAGTGGTACGGCACGCCCCGGGTATCGAGCAGCTTGCGCGCCTTGCGCGGAAACGGGTTCTGCGCCATGCCGACGACGACGACCTTGTGCCCGGCGATCGCCGCCTCGACCTCGTCGATGACATCGCGATGATGGTCTGCAATCGTTTTGCGGATGTCGGGGTGGATGCGGCTTTCGGCAAGAATTGGACGCGACATGTGAAGTGCACTCGGCGTGACAAAGAGGCCGGCAGTATCGATGCCGACCCGGTTGAGATCAAACCCCGAACCGCAGCGCGTCATCGGCGGCAATGCATTCTGACGGCAGCCATTCAGATGACAGTAGTAAATCCGCACTCTCTGGAGGAAATCCCTCACATTCGGCAATCAAGACTCATGCAAGCTTGCGCGCCATTGAGCGGTGCGAAGTCTTCGGACAATGCCGCCGCACCTTGCTCATCGAGATATCGCACGCATCCGGATGCGCCGGGTGCGCGCCCTCGTCCAAGTCATTGCGCCGGCCAGCCCGGCGTTTCTTTTGTCTCGACTCCGGCGCACTCACCCAGTCACGGCCGCGCTCAGCGAGGCTCGAGCCTGACTCGGGTCTTCACCGAGTTGGCGATATAGCAGGCATGGTGCGCACGCTCGTGCAACCCCGCGATGGCTTCCGCATCCGGGCGGTGGTGTCCGCTCCACTCGATCGTCGGTCGCAGAATCACCTCGAGCATCGCGATGCGCCCCTCCTCATTGCACCCCATCGTCCCCACCGCGTCATCGCTATACATTGTTACGACGTAGCCCTTCTTGGCCGCGTAGGCCAGAAAGAACAGCATGTGGCAGGACGACAGCGAAGCAACGAAAGCTTCTTCCGGATCGACCGCATCCTCGGCCGACATCGGCGGCGGCACCACTGCCGGCGCGCTCGACGCCGGCACCGTCACACCGCCGTCGAAGTGCCATTGGTGCTTGCGCGAATAGGTGTTGTCGGCAAACGACGCGGCGTCGGCACCCTGCCAGACGACGGATGCTCGATACTGATGCTCTGCACTCATGCGGACTCCGGATCTTTGAGGAGCGGGAATAGTCGCAGTCAGGCCGCCAGTGCGTCGATGCGCCCGGTCAATCCCGGGGCGTCATCAATCTGCGGGTCCGCTTCGGTGAACTGTGCCACGGCCGCGCGTTGCTGAGCGGCGTCATCAATGCGGCTGACATGGCGCCAGAACGCGTCTGTCCCCGGATGATCCTTGCAATACCACTGGATGTGCTTGCGCGCGACGCGAAGACCACGACCCTCGCCGTAGAACGCGTACAGATCGTCGAGGTGTCCGAGCAGGATGTCACGCACCTCGGCAGCGTCCGGCTCCGGCAGCAGCGTGCCGTCTTTGAGGTAGCGCGCGATCTGGCGGAAGATCCACGGTCGGCCCTGCGCCGCGCGACCGATCATGACCGCGTCGGCACCGGTGGCGCGCAGCACCGCAGCGGCCTTCTGCGGCGAGTCGACATCGCCGTTGGCGATCACCGGGATGCACACGGCGCCCTTGATCGCAGCGATGGTGTCGTACTCGGCCTGGCCGCTGTAGTGCTCCTCGCGCGTCCGTCCATGCACCGCCAGTGCCTGGATGCCGGAATCCTCGGCGATGTGCGCGATCGTCATACCGTTGCGGCTGGCGCGGGAATAGCCGGTTCGGATCTTCAAGGTCACCGGCACGTCTACCGCGCCGACGACAGCCGCGCAGATCCGCGCCACCAGTGCCTCGTCGCGCAGCAGCGCCGAGCCCGAATCGACCCGGCACACTTTCTTCGCCGGGCAACCCATATTGATATCGACAATCTGCGCACCGTGCTCGACGTTGTAGCGCGCGGCAGCGGCCAGTGCCTGCGGGTCGTAGCCTGCGATCTGCACCGCGATCGGACCCGCCTCGCCACTATGGTCCCGGCGCAACCGCGACTTTTCGGTATGCCACAGGCTGGCGTCGGAAGTCGTCATCTCCGACACCGCGAGTCCAGCCCCGAGTTGCCGGCACAGCTGCCGGAACGGGCGGTCGGTGACCCCCGCCATTGGGGCAAGAATCACTTTTGGATCAATCTGATACGGTCCAATACGCATGCACTATTGTCGCCGATTCCTGACAGCTTCAGGGGCTTTGAATGTGAATATCAGAATTTTCCGATATTCAAATCGCTACGGCTGCCGTAGTCTTGCTCTGGTCAAGACGCACATTCCGGTCGCGAGCCGGGC
>JBFFJL010000572.1:0-2327 GCA_041555955.1 Nevskiaceae bacterium | reverse complement strand
CTGTCCGTCGACGTGGATGATGTGCTATTCGTGAGGGATGTGGATGACGATCTTTCTAACGATCCTGTCGCTTTCACCGGCGCTTTTGTTGCTGGGGGTCTTGATTGGGATCGCGATGGGGTCGTAACCTTCACGCAAGATGTTCCCCTACAGGGAACGATTAACTCCGTCGTCGTCGAGGTAATGATCTAATGGGTGGAACAGAAATCGCCATTGTCGGCTTGATTATCAGTGCCGGTGCGGCTGTCTACCAAGGCGTGCAGGCCATGGGTCAAGCCGAAATCATGGAGGCTGGCTATCGCGAGCAACAGGACATCGCGAAGCTGCAAGCCATTCAGGAAGCCAACGACCGGCGCGAGCGCCTTCGCATGATCCTAGCGAGCCAAGCGGCGGTCGCGGCGTCATCCGGTATCCAGCTCGACGCCTCGCGCAGCTTCTTGGCGGCGAAGAAGGCGGAGATCGAGGCTGCTGACCGCGACGTGCGGAACATTCAGCTCTTTGGTGCGTCCCAGCAGCGGCAGTTTGGTATTGCGGCGAAGGGCGCGTCGGCCAGCGGCACGGCGTCGCTCTACGGCGGCTTCTTGAGCGCGGGCGGTTCACTCCTGTCTGGTGGTGTTGACATCTACAAGTCTCGAACGCCGTCGAAAAATATCTTCAGCGGCGGAGGTCCAGAGCCGCAACAGTTGAGGGGTGTGTAATGGCTTTGCCAACAGACAGGTTTCGCGGAAGTGTCCCAATCCGGCAGCCCCAGCGGGCTCCGGTAGACCAAAGCGGCGAGATCATTGGCTCGGCGGTGGAGAAGTTCGCCACCGACATGACGAACCTCGCCATTTCCAAGGCCAAGGATCACGCCAACGCGCAAGGCTCGATCGATGGAGCGCAGGCCGGGGTGGCGCGCGACGCGACCGGGCGGTTGATTGCCCCGGATCTCACGAACATCGATCCGACCAGCTTCTACGGCGCGGCCTTCCTGAACAAGTCGAGCGAGGTCTTCTCGCAGTCCGTCCGCAACGACGCGCGGAAGGAAGCCGACGTCATCGCGGCGGAGAACCCGAACGACGTCGCTCAATATGATGCCCGCTTCGCCGCCTACCGGGACACAGTGCTCGAAGGCGTGCCGGAAGAGCTCCTGCCGCAGACAATCATCGACATCGACAGCATTCACGCCTCGACGCGGTCCGGCGTGCTGGCCGCGCAAGCTAAGTTCGCCGCAGAGGCGCTGAAAGAAGAGCACAAAGCGGATCAGGATGGGCTGGAGCAACAGCTCACTAACCATATTCAGTCCGGGGCCGATGACCCGCTCATGGCCGACTACCTTGTCGGGCAGTACAATGCGAACAACCGGCGCATGGTCGAGGCGCGCATGATGACCGAAGCCGAAGCCCTTTCGGCGGAGAAGGCCCTTGTCGATCGTATGGACACGGAAGTCTTCACGACCAAGGGCCGGGGTTTCCTGATCGAAGGCGACATCGCTGGTTTCTCCAAGCTGCAAGAGGAAATCCAGTTCGACGCGGCGCTAGCGGAAGACGTCCGTGCAAATGCACTAAACACGCTGAACGCGGAGCTCAATCAGTGGCAACAGCGCGAGAACCGGAATGCCGCGAAGGCGAAGGCGGCACAGGTGAAGGCGCACAATCAGGCGGAGACAACGGAGCTCCGCCGCGTCCTCGAGGGCGGCGAGTTGCTAACCCCGTCTGAATACATTGATGGCGTCGAGCGAGGTAGGTGGGGCCGCGCCTTCGGTCACAAGATGGCGCTGAAGTCGGACGCCGCCTCTCAGGCCGCGATCGACAGCAGCAACGCACGCACCGTCGACACGGCGATCACGAATGTCGAAATCGGCTTCGCCAACAATGTCCATCCCGACGTGCAGGCGCTGTTCACCGACGCGGAGGCGAAGCGTTACAAGAAGGCGATGGCTGGCAAGCTCACGGATCAGATCAAGTCGACCAAGAGGATGACCCTCCATGACCTGAAGCTCGCCGTCACGCTCGACCCGACGTCGTATAACTACGCCGCGCTTCGCGAAGAGCTGGGCGGTCGCGTTGAGCGCAAGGAAATGAGTGCTGAAGACGCTTCGGCGGTTCTGACTGCCCATGCGAATGCAATGGTCAAGCTGGAGAAGGCGCAAGCGCCGCTTGTTTCCGCAGAGACGAAGCTGAGCATGGGGCTCTACCTTGACAATTCAGAGCTGAAGGCCCGCGAAGAAGCAGACCCCAGCGCCTACAATCCGCTCGATATAACCTTGCATCCCGGCATTGCACAGGACGCGCTGAAGACCGGCGGGCTTACGCCGGGGGTCAAGTCGTTCCTGAAGAGCTTGCCGG
>JBFFJL010000571.1:0-2336 GCA_041555955.1 Nevskiaceae bacterium | reverse complement strand
TTACTTGGTGACGATGTCGAAGGTAAACGGAGCGAGTCCGGCGATCAGCTGGTTGCAGAGGTGATACGGGGTGACTGTCCGTTCGCAGGCCAGGTAAGCGGCTTCGACCACGGCGTTGAACTGCTCCATGGTGATGCCCAGATCGGCATGGGCTGCCGCCATGCTCGCACCCTGGTATTCGACGTTACCGCCGAGCACCAGCTGCTCGAGCTGCGTGTTCAGCGCGATCTGGCGTTCGACGTTGCCGAACTCCGAGAAGATCCAGTTGATGCGGTTGTCGAGCATGATGTAGTAGAACAGGCTCTCGACCCAGTTATGGATGCCACGCTCGCCGCCGAATTCGGCGACCGAGCTGTCGGGAATGCCCGGGAACGCCGAGGTCTTGCCGGTCTGCGCCAGGCTCGGCGTGGAGACCGCGGCGCACAGCAGGGCGGCGCCGGCGATCAGGGTGGTGCTCAAACGTGAGTGCTTCATGTGATGTCTCCGTCAATGCGATCTGCGATCAGAACGTGGCGTGGATCGACAGGTAATAGCCGTGCTGCCCCGGGGCGACTGCGATGTTGCCCAGCATCAGGTAAGCCATCGTGAACGACAGGTTCTTGGTCGGTGCATAGGCGAAGAACAAGTCGTACCAGTCGCTTTCCTTGCGCTGCGTCAGCGCGTTGGCCAGACCGTCAGTCAGCGGAATGCCGAGCAGATCGGTCAGTCCGGTCAGGTCCAGACCGCCGACGTTGACGCTGCGACCATCGAGGTTGCTGCCGTGCTGCTGCCACTCACCGCCGATCGCGGTGTTCTTGTTCAGCAGGTAGGCGATCGAGGCTTCCAGACGCACTTCCTTGCCGTCGTCGCAGGTCTTGGAGTTGCCCGTTCCCTCGCAGCTGCCGAAGCCGGTCAGACCGGTCTGGTTGGCCGCGGTGTAGCGCGCGGTGACGTTGATCAGCGTGCTGATCGGGAAGAAGATCTTGGTCGCCGCGACATAGGCTTCCCAGTCCTTGGCCTTGGACGCACCCAGGGTGTCGACGACGAAGGTCTTGTCCTTGTTGATCTTGTAGAAGCCGCCGATGGCGACCTGCGGGATCAGGTTCTGCGAGTTGTACACCGCGTCACCGAACAGCCGCAGCTTGGCACCGTAGATGTCCATCTTGATCTCGGTGTTCCACGGATCGGTGCCCAGTGCCGCGTCGTCACCCAGCAGGGTGCCGACCAGCGCCACCGTCGACAGGTTGTTCAGGTCCACCGGCAGCACGCTGTTGGTGTACGACAGTTCCAGCCGGTCGTAGAAACCCCAGGTCGCGCCGTAGGAGTGCAGGGTGTAGTTCGCCAGCGGCGCATAGGTGTAATGCACACCGCCGTTGATGCCGTCGCGCGTCTCGTAGCCCGAAATCGTCGCCCACGGCACCGCGCCACCGCCGCCTGCGCCATCCACCGTTACCACGCCGCCCGTCAGCCAGACCTTGCCGTTGTTGTAAAAGCTGCTCGGCACGGGCGTTGATTTCAACTCAGGCGGAGGCGGTGGCTCTGGTGCGACGGCCACCGGCACCGGTGTCGGGATCGGCAGCGGCGCCGCTTCGGTCATGCGCAGCTCGACCCGTCGATTGAGTGCACGGCCTTCCTCAGTCGCGTTATCCGCTACCGGTTCTGACTCGCCGTAGCCAACCGCGCGCATGCGATCGGATGCGACGCCATGGCCGGCCAGATAGTTCATCACCGAAACCGTTCGCGCCTCCGACAGGCTCTGGTTGTAGGCATCAGAACCCTTGCTATCGGTGTGTCCGGCAATTTCGATCTTGATATCGGGACGCTTGATCAGCGCTTCGGCAACCTGATTGAGCAGGCTCTCGGCATCGTTGGTCAGGTCCGCCTTATCGAATTGGAAGTGGACACCGTACAGCACGACGGTATCGCCGACTGCGCAGCCGGAAAAGTCCACCGAATCGCCGGACTTCACCAGTGCGCAAGGCGACTGGCTGACCTGGTTCAGTGCGACGGCGTCATCCTGCGCGTGTGCTGAGTGTGTGAATGCAGCACCGGCCACGAACAGCGCTGCGGCGGTGGTCTGAATGTTTCTATATTTGCTGTTCATAGCGCCCATGACCCCCTAGGTCATTCAAGGAAAAGTCCCTTCCCAACCCGCGGCCCGAACTCTGGCTCAAGCAAGCCGAATCCGGGCCGCGTCGTTGCTGCGTCGGTCCTGCTTACTTGGTGACGATGTCGAAGGTAAACGGAGCGAGTCCGGCGATCAGCTGGTTGCAGAGGTGATACGGGGTGACTGTCCGTTCGCAGGCCAGGTAAGCGGCTTCGACCACGGCGTTGAACTGCTCCATGGTGATGCCCAG
>JBFFJL010000570.1:0-2360 GCA_041555955.1 Nevskiaceae bacterium | reverse complement strand
TCCGCATTCGTTTCGGCGCGGATGGAGGGCCACGAGTTGCTCACGGTCGAGCATTTGTTACTGGCTTTGTTGTCGGATACGCAGGTGGCCGAAGCCCTGACCGCCGCTGCGGCCGACGCGGATAAGCTTGAACAGGGCCTGAAAGACTACATCCGCAGCAATATCCAGACGGTCAAGGACATCGAAAAGCACGAAGTGCAGCCGACCTTGTCGTTCCAGCGCGTGCTGCAGCGCGCGATCTATCACGTTCAGGCCGCCGGCAAGAAGCAGGTGACCACGCTCAATGTGCTGGTCGCGATCTTCTCGGAAAAAGACACGCATGCGGTCTATCTGCTCGGCGAGCAGGGCGTGTCGCGCCTGGACATCGTCAATTTTATCTCCCACGGGATCGCCAAGAACGGCGCTGCGCCGGACAAGGCGGCCGAGGCCGAGGATCGTGAAGAAGGCGAAAAAGGGCCGTCCGGCGCCAGCGCGCTGGAACAGTACGCGGTCAATCTGAATGAGCGCGCCGCGCAGGAACTGATCGACCCGCTGATCGGGCGCGAGCTTGAGGTCGAGCGGGTGATGCAGACGCTGTGCCGTCGGCGCAAGAACAATCCGTTGCTGGTCGGCGAGGCCGGAGTGGGCAAGACCGCGATTGCCGAAGGTCTGGCGTGGTTGGTGGTCGAGGGGCGCGTTCCTGATCTGCTGAAAGGAGCGGTGGTCTACAGCCTTGATCTCGGGAGCCTGATTGCCGGCACCAAGTACCGAGGCGACTTCGAAAAGCGCTTCAAAGCGGTCATCAATGAGCTGCAGAAGCGCCCCGGATCGATTGTTTTCATTGATGAAATTCACATGATCATCGGCGCTGGCGCGGCCAGCGGTGGGGTCATGGATGCGTCCAATCTGCTCAAGCCGATGCTGGCTTCGGGTCAGCTGCGCTGCATCGGTTCGACCACCTATCAGGAATATCGCGGCATCTTCGAGAAGGATCGCGCACTGGCGCGGCGCTTCCAGAAGATCGATGTCGGTGAGCCTACGGTCGACGACACCATCAAGATTCTGGAAGGTTTGCGTCAGCGGTTCGAAGAGCATCATCAGGTGCAATTTACCCGCGGTGCGCTGCGTTCGGCGGTTGAGCTTTCGAGCCGCCACATTACCGACCGTTTTCTGCCGGACAAGGCGATTGATGTCATCGACGAAGCCGCGGCGCGTCTGCGCCTGCTGCCGGAGTCGCGCCGCCGCAAAACAGTGCAGGTACGCGATATCGAAGAGACTGTTGCGCGGATTGCGCGGATTCCCCCCAAGAGCGTGTCGTCCAACGACCGCGACCGCCTGGCGACGCTGGAGCGCGATCTGAAGCTGGTCATTTTCGGGCAGGACCCGGCGATCGAGCAGCTGACGTCATGCATCAAATTGGCGCGTTCGGGGCTGGGTAATCCGGACAAGCCGATCGGTTCGTTCCTGCTCGCGGGGCCGACCGGTGTCGGCAAGACGGAAGTCACCCGCCAGTTGTCCGAACTGCTCGGGATCGAGCTGATCCGCTTTGATATGTCGGAGTACATGGAGCGGCATACGGTTTCGCGCCTGATCGGTGCGCCGCCGGGCTATGTCGGCTACGACCAGGGCGGTCTGCTGACCGACGCGGTGATCAAGCATCCGCATGCCGTGGTGCTGATGGACGAAATCGAAAAGGCCCATCCGGACGTCTACAACCTGCTGCTGCAGGTCATGGATCACGGCCGCCTGACCGACAACAACGGTCGTCACGCGGACTTCCGCAACATCATTCTGGTGATGACCACCAATGCCGGTGCCGAAGAGTCTTCACGGCGTTCGATGGGTTTTTCTGAGCAGAACCATCAAAGCGATGCGATGGAAGTGATCCGCCGCCTGTTCACCCCGGAGTTCCGCAACCGTCTGGATGCGATCGTGCAGTTTGCGCCGCTGACCCAGATCGAGGTGCTGCGTGTGGTCGACAAGTTCCTGATGCAGCTCGAAGAACAGCTGGGCGCCAAGGGCGTGCACCTGGAAATCGACGAAGATGCACGCGCGTGGATCGCCCAGCGCGGTTACGACGTGCGCATGGGTGCGCGGCCGATGGCGCGCATCATTCAGGAGAGCATCAAGCGACCGCTGGCCGAGGAGCTGCTGTTTGGCAAGCTGTCCAACGGCGGTCGGGCATTGGTGCGGCTGAACGACGAGGGCGATGCGCTCAGCTTCGAGCTCGAAGGTCGCGAAAAGACCACGCAGCTCGAACCAGTCTGATACATCGCAGCCATAAACGACGAAGCCCGCATCTGCGGGCTTTTTCGTTCCTGAACCCGCGGCTGCGGGGGCGACTGTCTACAGCAAACTATTTGTCGCGGAAAGTGATTCGG
>JBFFJL010000569.1:0-2360 GCA_041555955.1 Nevskiaceae bacterium | reverse complement strand
CCCAGCGCGCCGCATCCATCAGCCAGGCATCCGCCGCCCCGCCGTCGGGTCGCGCGTCAATCGTCTGCGCAACCATGCGCTCGACCGGCTTGTAGGCCGACACATTCTCGGCATCGACTTCAAGATCCAGCATCAGGATCTCTTCGTTGCGCCCGCGCATCATCGCCAGCGCACGGTGCCCGGCCACTGCTGACCACCGTTCGTGATGGTCGAAGTAGTCGGAAAACTTGGCGCCGGCAGCCTCCTTGCCGTCCCAGACCTTCGACCGCAGCACCGCGTGCGTGCGCAGATAGGTGCGCAAGCGGCCCAACAGGTCGGCATTCTCGGCCAGGCGCTCGGTCAGGATGTCGCGCGCACCCTCCAGCGCGGCTTTCTCGTCGGCGACCTTTTCGCCGAGATAGGCCGCGGCAAGCTGCGCCGGCACCGCATTGCGATCCGCCAGCATCGCATCCAGCAGTGGCTCCAAGCCGTTCTCGCGGGCAATTTCACCGCGCGTGCGGCGCTTGGGCTTGTAGGGCAGATACAGGTCTTCGACCTCCGCCTTGGTCGTGGCGCCGAGCAGCTTGGCTTCCAGGCCTTCGTCCAGCTTGCCTTGCCCGCGGATCGACTCGATCACTGCGGCGCGCCGATCCTCCAGCTCGCGCAGATACACCAGGCGCTCTTCGAGCTTGCGCAACTGGGTGTCATCAAGGCCGCCGGTGACTTCCTTGCGATAGCGCGCAATGAATGGAACCGTCGCGCCTTCGTCGAGCAAGGCCACCGCCGCGTTGACCTGCCGCGGCTGGGCGCTGATTTCGCCCGCAATCATGTCCGCAATCTGCTGCGCAATGCGCACGTCGCCAACGCTCATCCAAACCCTGCCCGCTTCAAGAGGGCCGCGACGATAACCCGCACTGCCGCAGCTGCCAATCTGGTATCGGACGCGAAGATATGCTGGGGTCAAGTCCACTGAACCGGTGACTTCGCACCCTGATGGGTGCGTCAGCCGGGATGCGATGCGAGGAAGAAAGCAGCAGGAATAGCCCAGCTATTTCGAGCATTTCTGACGACGCAGCACGCCCGGGATGGCGTGCTCAACAGGGGGTGGAATGTCATTGGTTCAGTGGACTAATGCCCACCACCGTAGCGTGACGCAGCTTCGTAGTGCGGCAGACCCAGCTCGGACATCGTGCTTTCATACGCAGCCAGATGCTCGCGGATCAGCGCCGCAGTCGACACCGGCTCCGGCACCTCATCCGTGTCACGCTTCTCGCACAGCATCAGATACACACGGGCCGCCATTTCATGCTTGTTCATCTCAACCTGAACTCCATCGTGGACATCGCGGAAGCCATGCACTGACTACCGGGTTGCGCCCGGCGGCGGGACTGCGACTTCTGCAGGTTCCTGCTGAATTTCGCGCAACTCTTCTGCGGTCAGGGTTTCCTGCTCCAGCAGCCGCGCCGCGGCGCGGTCGATCATCCGACGATGGCTGCGCACACTGTCGAGCGCCTTGTGAAATGCCGCATCGATGAGGTCATGCACTGCTTCGTCGATCCGTTGCGCGGTCGCCTCGCTGTAATGACGCTCGGCGGCCTGCGGCACGCCCAGCAGCGACTGCGCCTGTTCCTCGTAAGTCACCGGTCCGAGTGCCGGAACCATGCCGAAGCGCATGACCATGCTGCGCGCGATGTCTGTCGCCTTGGACAGATCGTCGGCCGCACCGGTCGACAGCTGATCGAACACCGCGTGCTCGGCCGCGCGCCCGCCCAGCAGTACCGCCATCTTGTCCTCCAGCTCGGTCCGCGTCATCAGGTAGCGGTCCTCGGTCGGTCGCTGGATCGTGTAGCCCAGCGCACCGATGCCGCGCGGGATGATCGAGACCTTGTGCACCACGTCCGTGGTCTGCAGGGTCAACGCCACGAAGGCGTGGCCGAGCTCGTGAAATGCAACGACTTCGCGCTCGTGAGGATTGAGCAGGCGATTGCGTTTTTCCAGACCGGCAACAATGCGCTCAACGGCCTGGGTGAAGTCCTCAAGCGTAACGTCCGAACCACTGCGCCGGGTCGCCAGCAACGCCGCCTCGTTGACCAGATTGGCCAGATCGGCACCGGAGAACCCCGGTGTCAGGGCGGCGATCTGCTCCGGACTCATGTCGGCGCCGAGACGGATCTTCTTCAGATGCACGCGCAGGATCTGCGCGCGCCCGACCTTGTCCGGCCGATCTACCAGCACCTGGCGATCGAAGCGTCCGGCACGCAACAGCGCCGGATCGAGAATTTCCGGACGGTTGGTCGCCGCCAGCAGCACCAGCCCCTGCCCCGAATCGAAGCCGTCGAGCTCGGACAGCAACTGATTGAGCGTCTGCTCCTTTTCGTCGT
>JBFFJL010000568.1:0-2369 GCA_041555955.1 Nevskiaceae bacterium | reverse complement strand
GGTGACTCGCCGTTTCCTTGGCTGGGAAGTGGCGCCCGTGGCCGATATTCAGGTTCAGATGCCTGGCGATGTAGCGACGGGGCTGATCACCCGCAGCTATCGGGAGACGCGTCCCGGCGATCTGCTGATTGAGCCGCCTTTGGAACACTTTGAGTCGAACTTCTTTCCGCACCCGGCGCCGTCAAGCGCAGATGTCTACATCATCTCGGTATTCGAAGGCGTTTCGCAGATCGGCCAGTACAACGTCGTCACGCTGAATCGTGGGGTGGACGACGGTATCGAAGTCGGGCATGTGTTCGATGTCATGCAGGCAGGGCGCAAGGCGCAGGATCCATTTACCGGTCGCCAGACGGTGTTGCCTGAGCGCTACGCCGGAGAGCTGATGGTGTTCAGGGTCGAAGACCGTGTCAGCTACGCGCTCGTCATGCGTGCGCTGCACGAAATGCATGTGCTCGATCGCGCGAGAGCGCCTGATCCGAATCGCTGAGCGCGGCGGCCTCGACTTGCAGTAGCCCCCGCTTCGGGCGAAGCTAGCGCCGTGGACACAGCGTCAGCCAGAGCGTGGTTGCTCCTGTGCCGTGCGCCGGGCATCGGCAGCGCGAGCGTCCGCAGGCTCCTTGAAGAATTTCCCGACGCTGAATCGGTCGTCGCTTCGTCTGCGGCCGCGTTGCGCGCGGCCGGGCTCAGTGCGGCGCAGATCGATGCCCTGCGCAAACCGGACGAAGCTGCCCTCGCGGCTGACCTGCAGTGGCTGGAGCAGGACCGCTGTCAGCTCATTTCCTGTACCGATCCCGCATTTCCGCAGCGTCTGCAAGAGGTCCCGCAGGCTCCCGCGATGCTGTTCGTACAGGGTGATACGGATGTCCTGTCGATGCCGCAGATCGCCATTGTAGGCGCTCGCAATGCTTCGCCGCAGGGTCTTGAAAACGCACAGGCGTTCGCCGCCGAACTCGCGCGAGGCGGGTTTATCGTCACCAGCGGGCTGGCTCTCGGAATAGACGGGGCGGCGCATCGCGGCGCGCTGTCGGCCGGTTACACCATTGCGATTTGCGGCACCGGCCTGGACCGGGTCTATCCCGCGCGACACCGCGCGCTGGCACATCAGATCGTTGACGGCGGCGGGGCTCTGGTTTCCGAGTATCCCTGCGGTGTGGCGGCGCTGGCCGAGAACTTTCCGCGGCGCAATCGGATCATCAGTGGCCTGACATTGGGGGTTCTGGTGGTCGAAGCCGCGCGTGAGTCCGGCTCCCTGATCACCGCGCGCTACGCGCTGGAGCAGGGCCGTGAAGTGTTCGCGATCCCCGGATCAATACATAATCCGATGGCCCGCGGCTGCCATGCCCTGATCCGCCAGGGCGCCAAGCTGGTCGAAACGGTGCAGGATCTGTTCGAGGAGCTGGCGCCGGCGCTTGGCACGCAGCGTGCTTCCGACAAAGGGCGGGTGAGCCAGGCCGGCACGGAGGCGGTCGATGGGGCAGGCGATGGGGTGCTGGGCGCTTTGGATGACGCGCCGCAGACCGTTGATCAGCTCGCGGATCGGGTCGGTCAAGCGGTTGGGGAACTTCAGGTCGTGTTGACGACACTGGAATTGCAGGGACAGGTTGCGATGACCGCCGATGGACGGTATCAGCGCCTGCGGCGGAGTTGAAGACATGCGTCATGTGATCGACATGCAGCTGTTCTTGAATGACTGATAGCCGATTGAAAGGCAAGGAGCCGGGAAGATGAAAGAGACAGCCCTGGACGTGCTGATGTACCTGTTCGAGAACTACCAGGAGGGCGAGTTTTCCGACGCGGACAACCAAGACACCCTGCATGAGGAGCTGGTTGCCGCCGGCTTTCCCGACGAGGAAGTCAGTCACGCCTTTGGCTGGCTGGATGGCCTCGCGGAGCAGCGACAGCTGCCGATTCTGTTCGGACCCAGTGGGGCGCTGCGTATCTATGCGCGCCAGGAACAATCGCGCATCTCGACCGAATGCCGCGGCTTCATCATGTATTTGGAGCAGCTCGGCATTCTGGATGGCAACCTGCGCGAACTGGTGATTGACCGCCTGATGGCGTTGACCGAGGAAGTCGACCTCGAACGCGTCAAATGGGTCTGCCTGCTGGTGCTGATGAACCAGCCGGACGCCGAGGAGGCCTTCGGCCATCTCGAAGAAATGGTCTATTACCAGGGCGAATTCAAGCACTGAGCGCGCGGTTTCGGCGGCTTGCGAACGGGTCCAAGACGTTCAGCGCGCCTTTCGCCCGCGGTCAGTCTCCGGCCCCCTCCGAGTTCGCGCAAATGCCGCTGAATGGCGGTGGTTGGGGCGCCTTCGATTCTCGTTGCGACAACCGGCCGGTGTAGGCGCTGACGCCCGCCAGCCGGG
>JBFFJL010000567.1:0-2371 GCA_041555955.1 Nevskiaceae bacterium | reverse complement strand
TCGCGACACAGGCCTCCCTGCCCGATCGACAGCTCGGAATCGATGCAAGGCATACATACGAATGTCGATGTACTTGGAGGCCGTCGCAACCAGATACGTCACGGGACCACGCTGCACTAGGGCGAGTGGGTGCAGCGTCAGCTTCTTGGCAGACGCGTCACTTGCAGCATGGTAGGTGGCATCTATCTGCTCACCATCAATGAGCGCTTGTTGAACGGTTTCCTGGATCGTGGGGTCGATGTCTGGCGGCAACAAGTCCAAGCTTGCTGGCACCACTCGAACTAAATCCTTCAGCCGCGAGTGACGGTTGCTTCCCTGCAGTTCAGTCAGCTTCTGATCCGCCAGTCTGAACTGGACTGCAAGCGTCTCCCGTATCGCCTTCGGTAGTAACGGGCGAATGAAACCATCAAGCAGCTTCAGGGAAAGTGCCTCTGCCACCGTAATGCTCGGAAGATCCGCGGATGCATCCTGCATCCAGCGCCATCCAAAAGGCATGCTCTTATCGTTGCATTCGATAGGAAATAGTCGACTCAGCTCGTTGAGATCGCGCTCAACGGTTCTTTTTGTCAGCGTGTATCCCGAGTCAGCCAGCCGCTCCACCAACTCCTTGGCCGTGACTCCATATCCACGCGCAGGCAGAAATTTCATTAACTGCCACTGGCGAGCAATTGCGTCGTACTTGGTTTTGCTGGGCATCCGTCTATCGCGCGCAACCGCCTCACCGAGGAATCGATTCTGAATGAGCCATGCGACATTTTGCGTCGCATGGCTCAGGATACCACCAGCATGGCCACTTCAGAGTCCGCGATATTTGCGCCCGTCAAAACCGGACAATCGCCTCTGACTTTATTTGGTGTTGCGAGGCACCTTCAGCGACCGAGTGAACTCGTGGAACCACGCCATGGCACGACATTGAGTGTCGGCAGGTGGATCGCGAGTGTCTAGACAGCGGCCAACGCAGGCCCTGCATTCACATTTCTCTCGTGCTGGGCAGCGGTCAATTCCTGTGCGGCGCAAATTTGCATCAACTGGGCAGCAACAGCAGTCAAGTCAACCAAATCGACGGTAGCGACGCTAACCTGGATAGTTCGGTTGGAGCTCCCCTGACCCTGAGCATCCACGGAAAACGTAGCGCGTCGCGGCTTCCACGACTGCAGCCCGCCATGATGCGGATAAAGGAGGATGACATCAGGGGAGTCGTACCGATGACCATAGGCCAGCATCTGATACATGTCCGCTGCGGAAACAGCCTCGCGTGAGGCATCCTCCTTGAGTCGCTTCCACTTTGTATCGATTATGAATGCGGGTCCTGCATGGTTGCTCATCACAATGTCTGGCCTCAACTCGAACGCTGGAGCCCCTCGGTCAGACCTCGCGAGGTATCGGGTCGGTCCCTGAAGACTGACAGTCAGCCCACTTTGGCTGAAGACTTTGAGTGCAATCCGGCCGATGTACTCCTCGAACAGCTGGTTCATGTCGAACAGAAAAGAGAATCCGTCCCCTTGGCCACTCACTAGGTCCGGAGACGCTCCTTCAATAAAGAGCCTGGCCATCCGCAGCAGCGGAGCATACCGCCGGGACAACCTGTCCGTTCGCACGGAAACCCAGTCGATGCTGCCCGGAGAGGCGTCCCCGACGTCCTGAAAACAGAAGAGGAGTTCAGAGACGCTCCGGGTCACCATCGATCCGGTAGCCACCTTGATCAGCACCCGCAGCGCCGCCTTAAGTGCTCGATTCAGCGTGTTGTCCACGGTGAACTCGTCAAAGGTGCAGTGCAGACGATCAGGCCTCGCCGAGTTGTGCCGCAACTGTTGCACGACGTTCAAGCGCCCACGGAGGACAACCAGATTTTCCTCGTGCACTTCGTATCGACGCACCATTCCCTGGCGAACAGCCTTCCATAGTTCCTCGCAGAAAAGCCGAATCATCACATCCAGGATGGTTTCGTCGACGCGTCCTACCTGGGTCTGTCCATCTGAATGAAGCGTCATCCCGAGCGTTGCCGCGACCATACGGGCCAGGTTGTGGCGCACTTGGCTAACATCGCCTTCGATCTTGGGCAGTATCTCCACTTGGTGATTGCCGAGGTTGATAACGCCGACGAAGTTTTGAGCGACGAGGCTGTGCCGAGGTCCATGCTGAAATACCATCGCCTGTTTGCCCACACGATATCGCTCGGCGAACTTCTCGAGTTCTGCCAACTGAGTAGCCGTCACGGTACTATCGTCTGGAGAGAACGCACTTCCACAGTGAATACGCTCGAATTCCCGAAGCCGAAGAACGGCCACTTTCAGACTCCTCGGTAGAGACGCTGGTACGCTTCAACCGGGAACTTGGCTGGGTTCACCGAATAGACGATGCTCGACTCATC
>JBFFJL010000566.1:0-2375 GCA_041555955.1 Nevskiaceae bacterium | reverse complement strand
TCTGCTGACCTCGGTCACCGCGATTGGCGGCCTGATGCCATTGGCACTGCAGCAATCGGCACTGTACTCGCCGATGGCCTGGGTCATCATCGGCGGCCTGATCACCTCCACGCTGATCGGGCGACTGGTGACCCCGGTGATGTACAAGCTGCTGCCGCCGACCCTGAAGTCCCCCGAATTGCCGGTAGATGCCGAACCCTGATCGCGCGGCCGCGGCCGCCGCGGATTGAGCTGTGTCATCTTGTTCTCCGTTGGGCTTTGCTAGATTGCACCGCAGGCAAGCCCTTACGGTTCAGGATCGGCGCATCGGAGATGAGCTCTGACACAGAGTCCCCGCGGACAACGGCACGCATCGCTCGCGTGGCGCTGCAAGCGCTGATCGACGTCCTGATCGCACGGGGCCATACGGTGATCGGGCCAACCGTGCGTGACGGCGCCATCATCTACGATCAGATCAGCACGACCGCCGAACTGCCGGCCGGCTGGACCGACGAGCAGGCTCCCGGGCACTACCGGCTGCAGCGACGCAACGACGATGCGCTGTTCGGCTTCGCGGTCGGACCACACTCGTGGAAGCGCTACCTGCATCCGCCGATGGAAACGCTGTGGACCGCACGCCGCAGCGCCGACGGCTTCGACTTCAGCGCCGCGCCACCACCGACAGAGAAATACGCTTTTCTCGGCGTTCGCGCCTGTGAACTGCAGGCGATCGCCATTCAGGACCGCGTGTTTCAGCACGACCGTTACCGCGACACCGCCTACGCCGCACGCCGCAGCAACGCGCTGATCATTGCAGTCAATTGCGCGCAACCGGCCAGCACCTGCTTCTGCAGCTCGATGCAGACCGGACCGAAAGTCCGCGGCGCCTTCGATCTGGCACTGACCGAGCTGCTCGATGCGCAGCGACATGAGTTCCTGCTCGAAGTCGGCAGCGCAGCCGGTGCCGAAGTGCTGGCACAGATCGAGCACACGGCGGCCGAGGCCTCGGACCACGCCGCGGCGGACGCGGTGATTGCGCGAGCCGAAAACCAGATGGGACGACAGGTCGACAGCGCGTCGTTTCACGAACGTCTGCGCGATCGCGCCGAGCACCCGCGCTGGGCCGACATTGCCGAGCGCTGCCTGAGTTGCGGCAACTGCACCATGGTCTGCCCGACCTGCTTCTGCACCACGGTCGAGGACCACACCGATCTCAGTGGTGAACAGGCCGAGCGCGTGCGCAAATGGGACTCCTGTTTCACCGTGGATTTCAGCTACATCCACGGCGGCAGCGTGCGCCACACCACCGGCGCACGCTACCGCCAGTGGATGACACACAAGCTGTCGAGCTGGGTCGACCAGTTCGGCTCATCCGGCTGTGTGGGCTGCGGCCGCTGCATCGCCTGGTGCCCCGTCGGCATCGACATCACCGTGGAAGCCGCAGCCATCTGCGCCGACACCCCGCCCATCGCCGGAGACCGACATGAAGGACCTTGAGCAGATCCTGCTGACGCATGCCTTTCTGGACGGCTGCGAGCCAGAGTACGTCCAGTTGCTGGTCGGCTGCGCGCGCAATCTGCGCTTCGATGCTGGCGCATACCTGCTGCGCGAGGGCGCGGCGGCCGACGAGTTCTACCTGATCCGCCACGGCAGGGTCGCACTGGAAATCAACGCGCCCGGACGCGCGCCGATCGTGTTCTCGACCTTGAGTGAAGGTGAAATCGTCGGCGCTTCATGGCTGGTGCCGCCGTACCGCTGGACCTTCGACGCACGCGCAGTCGAGCTGACCCGTGCGATCGGTATCGACGCCGCCTGTCTGCGCCGCAAATGCGATGCCGATTCCGGCTTCGGCTACGCCATGATGAAGCGTTTCGTACCGATCCTGAGCCAGCGCCTGCATGCCACGCGTCTGCAACTGCTCGACGTCTACGGCAAGCCCTGAAATGGTCGCCGCCACCGCCGATCCAATGCTGCCGCAGCGCTACCGCGTGACTCACGCACAGCGGCTGCTGGACGACACCATCTCGCTGCGGCTTACGCCGCAGGACGGCAGTCTGCCGGCCTGGCAGCCGGGTCAGTTCAACATGCTGTATGCCTTCGGCGTCGGCGAAGCCGCGATCAGCATCAGTGGCGGCGACGACCTCAGCTTCGAGCACACCGTACGCGCGGTCGGTGCGGTCAGTCAGGCGCTGGCGAATCTGGAGGTCGGCGCCAGCATCGGTCTGCGCGGCCCGTTCGGCAGCGCCTGGCCGGTGGCCGAAGCAGAGGGCTGCGACGTCGTCATCGTTGCCGGCGGATTGGGACTGGCGCCGCTGCGCCCGGCCATCGACGCGGTGATCGGGCGACGCGCGCGTTACGGCCGCGTGGTCATCCGCGTCCCCGCCGGCATGGATCCG
>JBFFJL010000565.1:0-2389 GCA_041555955.1 Nevskiaceae bacterium | reverse complement strand
GCAACGGTCTTTCTGGCGCAGGGGTTCGCCACCTATGTGGCTGCGCTGGGCCCGTTGCCGGAATCGGCGATCGATCAGGCTCTGCACGCGCTGTTTGTATCCGGGCGTTATCTGCGCAATGTCGGCCTGGCGCCGGACAATGTCCTTCGTCATGTCTATCCGTTGGCGGGGAACGAGAAAGCTTTGGGATTGCGCTACGAATCCAACCCGCAGCAATGGCCGGCGGTGCAGCGGGCGATGGAGTCGCGCAGCACCGTGATGGTCGGGCCGATTGATCTGGTTCAGGGTGGGCGGGCGCTGTTGAGTCGGACCCCGGTCTTCCTGGCGGACCACCGCTATTGGGGCATTCTCAGCGTCGCCATCGATATCGACGCGCTGCTCGATGCGTCCGGCCTCAAGCGCGGCCCCCACGATCTGACTTTTGCGCTGCGGGAATCCAGCGACGAGGTCGCTCAGGGCGCGCTGATCTCGGGAGACGCCGGTGTCTTTCAGCGCAATCCGATCCTGATGGAGTTGAAGGTTCCGGGTGAAACCTGGCAGCTGGCGGCGATTCCGGCGAATGGCTGGCATCATCGTCCCGCGGGTGATTGGGTCTGGGATGTTCTGGCCTACGGCATGGCGGCGGTGCTGACGCTGTCGCTAGGGGCCGCAGTGCGGGAGCGGCGTTTGGCGACGCAGGCGCGTGATGCACTGGAAGCGCTGAATCACCAGCTGTCGGCAGCGAATTATGAATTGGGGCGCCTGTCGGAGACCGATCCGTTGACCGGTGTGCCGAATCGACGGGGTCTGGACGAGGTGCTGGCGCTGGAATGGCGGCGCTGCCGTCGCCACGGCGAGGCACTGACCTTGATGATGATCGATATCGATCAGTTCAAGGCCTACAACGATGCCTATGGTCATCTTCAGGGCGACAGCTGTTTGCGGCAGGTGGCGGATACCCTGCAGCGGACCGCGCAGCGTGCGGGTGAGTTTGTCGCGCGCGTCGGCGGTGAGGAGTTTGTGATGGTGTTGCCGGGGATGGGCGGCGACGGCGTGGTCGAGCAGGCAGATCGCATGCGTGCGGACATCGAAGCGCTGGCGATCCCCAATCGGGGCTCAACAGTGGCGTCCGTCGTCACCATCAGTCTGGGTGTGGCGACGCGGACTCCCGAATCAACCTTGACCCTTGAAGCGCTGATGGAAGCCGCTGACAGTGCGCTGTATCGCGCCAAGAGACTGGGCCGAAACCGGGTCGAGATCGCATCGTTGTAGGCGCCGGCACCGGCGGGCTGACGGGGCGCTAGTCGATCAGCACCACCTGACGCACCGCTTCGCCGCGTGCGAGGCGGTCGAAGGCGGGGTTGAGTTCATCCAGCGTCAGCGTATGCGTCAGCAGACGATCGACCGGGAGGCGGCCGGCGCGGTAGAGCGAGATGTAGCGCGGCAGGTCACGCGAGGGCACCGCCGAGCCCATGTACGAGCCTTTGACCGTACGTTCTTCGGCGACCAGGCTGACCGCCGGGATCGCGAATTGCCTGGACGGATGCGGCAGACCCGCGGTGATCGTGGTGCCGCCGCGGCGGGTTGCCTGATACGCCTGCAGTAGTGCGATTTCCGACCCTGCGGTTTCGATCGCGTGATCCACGCCGCCGCTGGAATGTTCGCGGATCTGCGCGACGCTGTCGCTTCCGGCCAGCACGGTGTGGGTGGCACCCAATGACCGCGCCAATTCGAGTTTCGATTCCAGCAGATCAACCGCGATCACCGGGTTGGCGCCCGTGGCGACGGCACCCAGCAGCGCGGCCAGACCGACGCCGCCCATGCCGAAGATCGCCACGCTCTGGCCGGGTGCCACGCGCGCGGTATTCACCACGCTGCCGACGCCGGTCATCACTGCGCAACCGAATAGCGCGGCGATCTGCGGCGGCAGGTCTGGATCGACGCGGACCGCAGAGCGTGCCGAAACCACGGTGTACTCGGCGAAGCCGGAAACACCCAGATGATGATGCAGTTCGCTGCCGTCATCGGCGTGCCAGCGTCGTTGGCCGCTCAACAGGGTGCCGGCGGTATTGGCTCCGGCACCGGGTGTGCACAGTGCGGCGCGACCTTCCGCACAATAGGCGCAGTGTCCGCAACTCGGCACGAATGCAAAAACGACGGCGTCGCCGCGCGAAAATCCCGGCGTATCGGGGCCGCATTCAACAACTTCGCCGGCAGCTTCGTGGCCGAGCACCATCGGCATCACCCGCGGCCGCGAGCCGTCGATCACCGACAGGTCGGAATGACACAGGCCCGCGGCGCGGACCTTGACCCGCAGTTCGCCCGGCCCGGGCGGGTCGAGGTCGATCGTCTCGATCGACAGCGGACGGGACTCTGCATAGGGCGCGGGCAAGCCCATTTCACGCAAGAT
>JBFFJL010000564.1:0-2401 GCA_041555955.1 Nevskiaceae bacterium | reverse complement strand
TTCTCGACCTCGGCTGCGGCATCCGCCTCTGCCTGGGCCTTGGCCTTGGCGTCTGCATCGACGTCGACATTGGCCTCAACGCTGACGTCGGTGCCACTCACCGCATCGACCGCACCGCCAACCGCGCCACCGACGAAATCGGCGCCCTTCTTCAAACCCGCCTCGGACTTGTCGACCGCCACGCTGCCACCCGCCTGGACGGCATCACGGGTTTTGACCGCACCGGTGACGACGCCATCCTTGACCTTGCCCGCGCCGGTGACCACACCGTCTTTCACCTTGCCTGCGCCGCTGACTGTGGCGTCCTTGACCTTGACCGCACCGGAGACCGTTGTTTCCTTGATCTGACCTGCCTTGTCGACCACGGCCGCCTTGATCTCGGAACCGGTGTTCACCGCGGCATCGGCAGCACCCTGGGACTCGGCATCGACGGCAACAGACACATCGGCACCAACCTGGACTTCCGCAGCCAGCGCCGGCAAATTGGCGACAGCCGCCGCGGCGATCAGCAGGTATGAAAGCGATTTCATGATGTTCCCTCGTTTCGAATTGGAATAAGTGTGCAAACGGCACCGGCACAGCTTATTCACGGGGACTGAATCCATCATGAACCGTGGCAGCTTCGCGTAGCGCGCCACCCACTCACGACACCGCCTGGGCGCGGCGGTGCTGGCGTTGCTGCGCAGCCAGGAACAACGCCATCGCAAATGCGAAGCTGGTCAGCAGGCTCATCGGGAAATACCACCAGCTGGCGCGCATGCCACAGCGCCGCCCCTCCGAGATCGTCCACAGCGGCAGCAGGATCACATTGGCAAAAATCAGGTCCTGCCCACCCGACGCGGATGCCGGATTGACGAACAGCAGCTTGGTCCAGTGGGCCCAGCCCACCTCGTCACCGTAGGTGCTCATGTACTGCAGGTTGAAATACCAACCGATCAGCAGCGCAGCGAACGCCACCACGTAGTAAACACTTTCAAGCACAGCGATTCCGCCATGCCAGTCGCTCAGATACAGCTCCCGGTTGAAGTAAACGAACGCAGCGATCGTCATGACGCCCAGCAGCATGTGAAT
Source organism: Nevskiaceae bacterium (assembly GCA_041555955.1). Lineage (GTDB taxonomy): Bacteria > Pseudomonadota > Gammaproteobacteria > Nevskiales > Nevskiaceae > Solimonas. The sequence goes on along the minus strand of JBFFJL010000564.1, from coordinate 1,330 downwards.
CACATCGGATGTCGATAGCGACATGTTGCTCCCCCAGGATCTTGTTTGAGTGCTCGCCGTTATCGCATCGACATCGTGTCGCGACACCCTCCGAACTGATGAGCCGCGGCCGGCTGCGGGCAATAAAAACCGGCGATTGCTGCGTGCAATCGCCGGCCAGTGTCAGAGCCTCAGGTCAGCAGCGACTCAGGGGTTCCCTTTCGAATCCACCGCCTCACGGCGGCGTTCGATGCGCTCGTCCTGGCGCTCGCGCATCTGCTCCTTCTTGGCATTGCAGGCATCCGGATTGTCCTTGCAGGCGGCCTGCAGATTCTCACGCCGTTGCTGGCGCTCTTCCTTCATCTGCTGACACTTTTCAGGATTATTTTCGCAGGCATCGCGACGCGTCTCTCGGCGCTCGGCGCGTACATCACAGGTGGTTGGATTCTTGGAGCAATAGGCGGCGCGCTCAGCTTTCATGCGCTCGCACTTGTTCGGATGATTCTTGCACCACTGTTCCGACTTTGGTTCCGGCGGAACACCTTCCGCTCGCGCCGGAAGCGCCACCATCATCATTGCGCCGAGTGCTGCAGCGGCAACGATTTGAGTCATCGATCGCATCTCAACCTCCTTGTCTGGATCTTGCTGGAATCTGGAATGCGGCATCTTTTCAGATCCGCCTGAACCGCAGATGAGCCGGCACTGAACCCCGTTGCGACTGAAGCCCGCCCGCCACGCCAGGGAATATACCCCGACCGACAGCAGCTAGCGGCACACCAAGCCGGGGACAGACGGCAGGCCGAGCCGGCATGAACGGTTCAAGCGCGGCGCAAGCAGCGCCGATAAAACCCGCATCAGTCCCTTATCCACGACGGTTCCATGTCGGTCTCAAATCTCGGCGAAATTCTGGATAGCCTCGGAACCTGGCATCCCTACCCGCATGCAATGCTGCTGTATGTGGACATCCGCCACATGCGCAGCGTCAACCGGCTGGCCATCGCCGGCGGCGGCGACGAAGCCATTACCCAGGTGCTGCAGGTCTTGAGCCACTGGGCTGGAAATGCCGGGATCGCCAACCGCATCTGGAGCAACGAGTTCGTCGCCGCCAAGGCCATCGACCACAGCCAGACCGCGATCGAGGAAGCGCAGATTCTGCGCAATCAACTCACCGACATCCGCTACCGGTCAGTCATCGGCGACAACCCGCTGGCAGTGTCGATCGGCTTGATTGTCGTCGGCGATCACGCGCAATGGGCCGAAGTGATCGCCAACGCGGCCGAGGCCTGCGAAACCGCCAAGCGTCGAGGCCTGAATCAGATTGCGACCTATACGCCGCATCACGGCGAAGCGC
>JBFFJL010000563.1:0-2408 GCA_041555955.1 Nevskiaceae bacterium | reverse complement strand
TTAGAAAGATCGTCATCCACATCCCTCACGAATAGCACATCATCCACGTCGACGGACAGAGAAAGCGTCGCCTCCACATCGAAGGTCGACTTGACAACGCGGCGGAGCTCGCCATGCGAGGGCCCATCATCGAGCTGGACTTCGGGCCGGAGCGTCTTGCCGACCGGCGTATAGAGAAGGCCGATCTCGACGTCGTAGCGGAAAATCGGATCGATATCGATCTGCGACGACGCGACGTCGTATTGTCCGACAAAGAAGGTCGAACTGGTGACATAGACCGTGGCGGCTTCCAAGTGACTAAGTCCGGTCCATACCGAAATGGGCGCGGCGCTAAGCTCCGGCTGAAAGAAGATGATGGCGCTTGCGCCGTCGCCGGTATAGCTGGTCGTGGTGCCGTCGGCAAACTTGGTCGTCATGGCGTTCGTACCGGAGCCGTCGGCAGTCGCCTCGATGCGGAGCTGATACCAATCGTCGTCCCAAGCCGTGATGCTGGCTTCGTCGAGCCCAGCGCCCTCACTCTCGATGACGCCATTCACGATGTCGAAGAAGCAATGCGCGTTCGCTGGGAAGTTCGCAGTGTCGAAGCTCAACATGATGTTGCGTGTACCGGCGGAGATCTTGACCCAAAAGTCCTGCCGATACTTGATGCCGCTCACCACGGCAGTCGCCGGGGTCTGAATGACGCGGTGATCGCCGGTCGACCCATCTTCCGTCGCCGTGTCGGACGTGCTGTTGCCGGAACCGTCGGGATCGAGCGTCGTGTTGGTGGTGATCGTCAAGCCGGTCTTCACCCAATCAGCGTGCGAGAAGTCAGCCGGGTTCGTGAACATCTGCGTGAAGAGCTTGACGCTTACGTCCTTGTTGATCGTGCAGTCGAGCGTCGTGCTGTAGTCGAAGTGCTCAAGATAGATCTTCGTCGAGCCGTTGATCGTGCGCTGAGTGGCGATGAAGAGCTGCGTATCGACCGCGACCACATCGAGAATCTTGTCGGTGCCGCTGTCTCCCGGCGTCGACCACTTGGCCCAGCCGCCAATATCCTCTTGCGCCTGCGAATGGAACACCGCGAGGGTGCCGTCATCGTTAAGGAAAATAGCATAGCTTTCCGAGGCGTCCGTGCTCTCCTTCAGGATCGAGATCCGGGTCGGCATTGACACAACATCACGGGACATCGTGCCAATCTGGTTCGCCGCGTAGGACTGATAGGCGTCCGAAAAACGTAGCTCGCGGATCGACGTACCGGATTTCGACGTAAACAGAAGCGCCTTGTCATAGATCTGGTCGGCGGCAACGAGAGATCCGACGCGGGACGTGGCATCGAAGTCGATGTTCCCCGGCGCAAACGGCGCGGCGGCGGTGATCTCATTCCAGTATTCGCCCGCATCCGTCATGACAATCAGGTTGCCAGCGTCCGCAAGGTTCGTGATTTTGCCGACTTGGTTCTCGTAGATCGCATGGAACAACGCTTCGTTGTCGAGGCCGGTGCCGACGTCGAAGTTCGAGAAGGCTTCGATCTTGCTGCCAAAGAGGACGTGGGGCAGGAACTTCGAACCGCCGAACAGGAGCCGCTGCTTGAAGTACATCGGGATCTTCGGATAACCGTAAACCGCCGAGAAGGCTTGCTCGTCCCAATCGACCGACGCGGTCGTTCCCGGGAGGGTTTCGTCGACATCTGCGACCGCAACCGTGGTCGACGTGATTGAAGTGATCGTGCATTCCTTCCCCTCGTACCGGACCTTCACACCGACATGGTCGGGATCGTTCCAGTGCGCGGCAGAGGTCGTGAGCGTGATGCCAACGCCGGTCGTCGCCGACGGCGTGAGCGTCATCGTCTCATCGGCATACTTGAAATAGGGCTGGTAAATCGGCGCGCCGGAAGAGTGCGCGTCATAGGTCATCGCGGCTGCAACGAAGGTATCGAGCGCCGTGCGCGTGATCTTCTGCGTCACCATGTCTTCATGGCAGACGATCATCGTGTCGAATGCCTGATGAACGCGGAGCTCGCCAATCATGGCGGTTGTCCACGCCGCGCCGGTCAACTGCGCGACATAGGTGCCGTCTTCCTTGTAAATGTCGAGCGTCGTGTTCGCAAAGACAAAGAGATATGCCTGATCCGGGTTAAAGACAAAGGCTTCAAGCTGGACAGAGCTCAGCGCCGTGAGGTCGCCGTCGTAGCGCGTGCCGGGGCGGCGCGTGATGCCGCCCTCGATCAACATGCGCCAGTTGTCGAGCTGGCCCGCCGCGTTTTGATACGCATCGAGATCCGGGCGCGATTGAATACGGGAGCTCAACGCGCCCTTTGCGAAGTTTGTCCAGAATGAGCGGACGCGAGTGACAGCCATAATCAGCCCCTATAGTTGGGGCGAGATCCCGCGTTGCGTCCTAGCCTGATCTTGACTTTTTGCGTTGTC
>JBFFJL010000562.1:0-2413 GCA_041555955.1 Nevskiaceae bacterium | reverse complement strand
CCCCCCCGGACTCCCCCCAACATTGCAGCCGCTCGGGCTGCGCCCCTTTATTTCGCGCTGCCCCAACCGCAGGACAAGCCCTTGTTCTGCTCGGCCAGATAGGTCATCAGCGGCGTGAAGTACTCGATCAACGCACTACCATCCATTTGACGCGAACCGGTCAGCTTTTCCATCGTGTCCTGCCACGGTTTGCTCGCGCCCTGCGCCAGCATGTCCATGAACTTCTTGCCGGCTTCCTTGTTGCCGTAGATGTCGCATTCGTTCAACGGACCGTCGAAGCCGGCGGCCTCGCACAGCGCCTTCTGGAACTGGAACTGCAGCACGAACGACAGAAAGTAGCGCGTATACGGCGTGTTGCCCGGAATGTGGTACTTGGCACCAGGATCGAAATCGTCCTCGCTGCGCGCCAGCGGCGGCGCTACGCCCTGATATTCCTCGCGCAGTTTCCACCAGCCTTCGTTGTAATGATCCGTCGTGATCTCGCCGGAGAACACTTTCCAGCGCCACTGGTCGACCAACTTGCCCCAGGGCAGGAACACGATCTTGTCGAGTGCCAATTTCATCTGCGCGTTGATCACCGACTTGTCGTCGATCTGCTGCTCCGGCACCAGGCCGATCGTGTGCAGATGCGTTGGCGTCAGCGACAAGGTCATGGTATCGCCGATGGCTTCGTGGAAACCATCGTGCGCGCCGGTCTGGAACAGCGGCGGCAAGCCGTTGTACATCAGGTAGTAATAGATGTGCCCCATCTCGTGATGGATGGTTTCGAGGTGCTCGGACGTCGGCTCGATGCATTCCTTGATGCGAACGTCGCCCTGCATGTTCATGTCCCAGGCGCTGGCATGGCAGACGACATCACGATCTCGCGGCTGCACCAGCAGCGACTTCTCATAGAACGACTCCGGCAATGCCGGGAAGCCCAGCGAGGTGTAGAAGTCCTCGGAGATCTTGGACATTTTCACCGCCATCACGGCATCGGCCTTGTGCTCCAGCTCGGCGAGATCCAGCGCCGTCGGCTTGCCCTTGAACTCGCCGACCAGCTTCTTGTACTCGTCATCCCGTCGCGCCTGCAGCGCGCTGTCTACGTCGAGGCTGCCGACACCGGCGTAGGGTTCAACCAGCGGGTAGATGTTGCTCCACTGCTGCGCCCACATGTTGCCGAGCAGATGCGCCGGGATCAGGCCGTCCTTGGGCACCACGTCATCGCCGTACTTGGCGTTGAGCTTCGCCCGCACGTTGCAGTGCAGCGCCTCGTACAGCGGCCGCACCTGCGTCCACAGACGCTCGACTTCAGTATCGAATTCAGCCGGTGTCATGTCGTAGCCGGCACGCCACATCTCGCCAAGATCGGCGAAACCCAGTTCCTTGGCGCCCTCGTTGCCAAGTTCGACGAAGCGCTGGTAATCCGCCTTGATCGGCTTGGACGTTGCATGCCATCCGGCCCAGGCTTCCTCACGTGCTTCCGGCGTCGCGTTCGGATCGTTGATGATCTTCTCGATCTCCGGCAGCGAGAGGCAATCACCCTCGCTTCGACACCATTTTCCGGAGCCGTAGTTGGCTTCCATTTTCGACAGGATCTTCGCCAGTTCGGCGCGCTTGGTCGCGTCACTGGGCGCCGGATTGGCGGTCGACAGCTTCAGTTGCATCATGCCGCGCCGAGTGTCTGCAGACAATTCGACGCCGTTGAATTGCTTGGCGTCCTGCACCTTGCCGCTCAGGTACTCCAGCCACTCTTCGTTTGAGCGCGACGCCAGCAACTGCGTGTCATCGGTAATGTAGGTCGCCTGCGCCCACTGTGCCGCGTTCAGATACGGCAGCATCTTGCGGTAGTCATCGTTGGCGCTGGCAACGAACGCGTCGGCATCGGCGGCAGTCGGCTGCGCTACAGCCGCTACGGGTGGCGGCGCCTCCTGCTTGCCACAGGCCACCAGCGCCAGGGTAGCGACTGCTGCGATCAGCGTTCGCGAATCGGTCAGTTTACGCATCGAATTCTCCGGTTCTCATCATCCTAATGCGGCGTGCGGCATACGCGACGCCTTTCGGGTCCCGCAGGGTCACGAACCCTGCGCCACGTTCTTTCCAGCAAGATTCCTGATCGGCGCAATGAACAGCGCCAGCAGCACGCCGAACCCGGCCGTGGTCAGGAATACGGTCATGAACCGCGCCGGCATTTCGGCAACGTTGTCTTCGCCAAAGTGCCCGGCAATCAAGCCCCCGATCAGATTGCCCAGCGAAGCGCCCATGAACCAGGTGCCCATCATCTGGCCAACGTAGCGTTTCGGTGCCAGCTTGGTCACGGCCGACAAACCGACCGGCGACAGGCACAGCTCACCGGTGGTGTGCAGCAGATAAGTCAGGCACAGCCAGGTCGGCAGCACCTTTTGACCCTGCACGACATAGATCGAGGCGAAAT
>JBFFJL010000561.1:0-2419 GCA_041555955.1 Nevskiaceae bacterium | reverse complement strand
GTCTACGCCACCGCGTCAATCGCGTTCCTGTCGTTCATCGTCTGGGCCCATCACATGTTCACCGTCGGCATGCCGCTGGCGGGTGAGTTGTTCTTCATGTTCGCGACGATGCTGATCGCGGTGCCGACCGGCGTGAAGGTGTTCAACTGGGTGGCGACGATGTGGCGCGGCTCGATGACCTTCGAGACCCCGATGCTGTTCGCGATCGGCTTTGTCTTCCTGTTCTCCATCGGTGGCTTCTCCGGCTTGATGCTGGCCTTGACCCCGGTGGACTTCCAGTATCACGACACCTACTTCGTCGTTGCCCACTTTCACTATGTACTGGTGCCGGGTGCTGTGTTTTCGATCATCGCCGCCGTCTACTACTGGATTCCGAAGTGGACCGGCCGCATGTACAACGAGTTCTGGGGCAAGACGCACTTCTGGTTGTCGGCGGTGTTCATCAACCTGACCTTCTTCCCGCAGCACTTTGCTGGACTGGCAGGTATGCAGCGTCGCGTGCCCGACTACGCCGTTCAGTTCACCGACTGGAACGTGATGTCGACGGTCGGCGCATTCGGCTTCTTCGTTGCGCAGTTCATCTTCGTTGGCAACATGCTGGCCAGCTGCTTTGGCTGGTTTGGACGCAAGCAGGATCTGCCGGACCGCGTCTGGGAAGGCGCGCATGGTCTGGAGTGGACTGTTGCCTCGCCGGCGCCGTACCACACCTTTGAAGATCCGCCGACCATTGGTGATGACGAAATTACCGCAGTTCACGACGATCGGGCCCACGCGCATTGAGCGCGTTGGGTGACCGGCCGAGCGATGCCATGAGCAGTGCAGCAGACAAAAAGCGCAAGAACGTTGTTTTGTTCTGGGTGCATGTTGCACTGGTCGCCATCATCCTCGGCTGGTTCGTCTACTCGGTCGTCAGCAAGTAATGTCCACGATCGCCCGTCGCAATCACGTGTTGCGCCTGCTGGTTGTCACTGCAGGCATGTTCGGCTTCGGCTTTGCCTTGGTGCCGTTGTACGACATGCTGTGCGACTCACTGGGCATCAATGGCAAGATCGAGCTGCAGGCGGCGAAGACGGACGCGGTTGCCGTCGATACCAGTCGAACGGTCACGGTGGAGTTCGTCACCACGGTCAACGGCGGGCGTCCGTGGAAGTTTCGTTCCGAGCAGCCGACGATCGATGTTCATCCCGGCAAGCTGTATACGGTGAGTTTCTACGCCAAGAACACCGAGGACCACGATCTGGTAGCGCAGGCGGTGCCGAATGTCGCCCCGTGGGATGCAGCGGCGCATTTGAAGAAAACCGAGTGCTTCTGCTTCAACAATCAGCTGTTCAAGGCCGGGGAAGAGAAGCATATGCCGGTGGTGTTCATGCTGGATCCTGAATTGCCTGCCGATGTCGATCGCGTCACCCTTTCGTACACCTTTTTCGATGTCTCTGACGTCGCACTGAAGTCCACAAAGTAATAACTGTAGGAGCTGATTATGGGGAGCCCTGTCGCTCAAAATTCATCGCGCTACTTCGTGCCCGATCCGAGTGCCTGGCCATTTCTGCTTACCATTGGCCTGGTTGCGACGATTGTCGGGGTGTCCGGCTATCTCGAAAATGACCACATTGGTCCGCTGCCGATCTGGCTCGGCGTGGCATTGTCGATCTTCATCATCTTCCGCTGGTTCCAGGGCATCGCCCGTGAAAGCGAAGGCGGCCGTTACAGCGCCCAGGTTGATCGGACCTATCGCTGGGGCATGTCGTGGTTCATTTTCTCGGAAGTGATGTTCTTCGCGGCGTTCTTCGGCGCGCTGTTCTATGCACGTGGCATGGTGATGCCGTGGCTGTCCGGTGAGGGTGCCAAGCTTTCGACGCATCTGACGCTGTGGCCCGGCTTCGAAGGAGTCTGGCCGAGCAATGGTCCTGCCAATGTCGGAGGGGAATTCGAGACCATCCCAGCGTTCGACGTTCCGCTGCTGAACACGCTGATTCTGATCACTTCCGGCGTGACCATCACGATGGCGCACCATGCGCTGAAGGAAGGCAAGCGTGGCCTGTGCATCCTGTGGATGTGGGCGACGGTCGCACTGGGCTGTGCGTTCCTGTACTTCCAGGCCGAGGAGTACATGCATGCATATCACGAGCTGAACCTGACCCTGGGTTCAGGCATCTATGGCTCAACCTTCTTCATGCTGACGGGCTTCCACGGCATGCACGTGACCTTGGGCACGATCATGCTGACGGTGATCACGTTGCGGCTGATGAAGGGACACTTCAAGCCGGACTCACATTTCGGATTTGAAGGCGTTGCCTGGTACTGGCACTTTGTTGACGTGGTCTGGATCGGCTTGTTCATCGTGGTTTACTGGCTCTAACCACGACTCTTGAGACTGGCCGTCAGCGGATGGCGCGGAGCAAGCAGGCCCCGCCACCGC
>JBFFJL010000560.1:0-2422 GCA_041555955.1 Nevskiaceae bacterium | reverse complement strand
TTCTCCATGACCTTGAAGCTATCCTCGCTGAAGTTGGCCCGGGCCCACGCAGCGGCGCGCTCGACGCGCATGTCGCCCATTTCGCCCAGCTTCTCGACCTCTTCGTTGAAGTCAGGCATGTTGGCGTACTGAATGCCGACATACTCGTTGATGAGCTCGTTGAAGCGATCGTTACTGAGCCCCATGTCGTGCGCTGTCTGGCGGAACCACTGAGCGTGAGGGTCCGCTTCGTCGAAGACGAACTCCTGATTGTCGCCGATGATGTCCTTCGAGAGCTTGACCTCGTACTTGTCTGGCGTCTCGGGGAAGCCTTCGGGCGGCTTGTTGAACTCCGCCTCAACTTCGGCGCGGGCTTCCTTCATGAGATCTTCCTTGCGCGTGAAGATCTTGTTTTCCGCAGCCTTGTGGTGTCCGGCCATGTCTTCGGCAACCTTCTGCCAATCGACATATTGCTTCTCGCCCTCGCCGGTGGCGATGTAGTCGTCTTTCCAGAACTTCTCGCTGATGAACTCCGGTCGGCCTATGCCGTCGTTGCCATCGTTGCCGTCGTTGCCGTCGTCGCCAGCGACATCATTGCCGCCGTCGTCGCCGTCACCGCCGTCATTGCTTCCGCCGCTTCCCCCGTCCTCTGGGGCGCGCAGGACGCGGCTCGTCAATCCTTTCATGATCCAATACATCTTTGTGTCCTTCGCCTAGTTGTGTCCGTTTTTGTATGAGCCCGACAATCCACCGTTGACCCTCACAGTGCATCAGCGTGTCGGGATCGACGCCAGCCGCACGGGGCCTGTTAATGGTTACATTCTTGAGATAGGCCAGAAAGTCCTGCCCTTGCTGAGATCCGAGGCAAGCATACGCGAGCCTGTTTACCTTGTCTTGATGCTCCGCGCTAAGGCCGAGCCCGTCCAGATCGTCCATAATTTACCCTTGCGGTAGTTGTCCTTCTTGCGCGGCACCAGCAATCTGTTCCAACGCCTGATTGATGACTTGCTTGTCGGGGATCAGCCTCGACGGGATGTTGTTCAGCTCCGCGAGGTAGTGGACCGTGTCGGCAGGCGGGATGACGGCCCCGGCGGTTTCGCCAAGGAACGCCTGAAGCTGCCCCATGAACTGCCCGAAGTTGTTTATTTCATGCTGTTGCTGGGCACGCAAGAGGGGCGACGTCGGGATCAGCACATACTGGCGTCCGTCGATGCGCGGGATTGACCTCTTCGGGATGAGCCCCTGCTGTCCATAGATGTAGAGCCCTCTTTGTACGACGCGATACAGAAGCTCCGTGGCAAGGCGACCAGTGACGGCCCCCATGCTTTCAGCCATCTGGACGTTGTCGTCGGCGATCTCCGTGGCGCTGGGCGGCGTGCGGCCCTGATTGCGGTTTGCATCCGGCGCGAACAGTCCGGCCTTGATGTTCTTCCGCATTTCGTCGAGGACGAGCTGGCTGACATCGAACCGCTGATTGCTGACAAGGCTCTCGACGACTGAGCCGCGCGCCTTCGGGATGAATGTGCCGGGTTCCAGCACGATGTTGTCCGGGTTGAAGACGCCGTCGTGATCGTAGGTCCAGATCCCGCCGATCGAGATCTGTGCATTCTGAAGGATCAGCTCGACCGTGAGGTTCGCCGTGATGACTGCGGGCATCACATTCAGGAGCGGGCCGCGTCCGTAGACCTCACCCGCCGACGTCGACCAGCGATACGAGATAAAGGGCAGTGAGCCCAAGCCCTCGTATTTCCGCTCGACCATGATCGCCTCTTCGGATTGGGCAATCACATAGAAGGTGCCGCGTTCGACGCCGTCGTTGTTATATTCCTTGATGCACGCCTCGACGATCTTGATCTTGGACGTCGGGTCGCTCTTCAGCTTTTGCCGGAGAGACTGCGGGATCGTGGCGTCCGGCCAGAGCGTCTTGATGTCACCGAGCTCTTTATCCGACCAGCGGAACCACATACCGGGCTTATCGTCGGGCCCGTTTAAGATTGCAACAGTCGTGAGCGGCAGCGCCTTGAACGTGAACTCGCCGGGGAACGTCCCGGCTTCCATGAACAGCGTGCCGGTGCCGATGCCGACGTCGTGGTTCGCTTCGTGCAGCTCAGCATGGAACGTGCTGGTGCGAAGGCTCAGATGCAGGGCGGACGTCATCGCGTCCAGCTCTTTCTGAAGGTTGATCGCCTTGGGCTGGGGGTGGTCCGGGCCCGGTACGATCTTGAAGGCGTCCATGTTGGGCGGGAACATCCCGTTGACCAGCCTCGATGCAAAGCGCGGAAGCTCGACGACGGCTGTTTCGTCGTAGATGTCCCCGGTGATAACGTCGGAGCCCTCCGTATCACCGAAATTCAGGCGATTGGGGAGAGAATACATATACGCCTCTTCCCACTGTGGACGCCACCGCTGGTGCAGCTTTTCGGCGGCGTTAAACCGCTTCAGG
>JBFFJL010000559.1:0-2426 GCA_041555955.1 Nevskiaceae bacterium | reverse complement strand
GGCTTCGTCTTTCGTCGTTGCCGTCAGCGGGAGGCGAATAATAGGGCTTTTTCAGAGAACGTCAACGCTATTTTCATCCAAATCGCCTAAGTCCCTGTGACTGAAGAAATTATGGTTTCAAACAAGCCCGCCAGCCTCGCTCTACTGCGCCAAATTAGGCTACTTAATAGCCTGATTTTGAACGCTTTGTGAGCAGACCGGGTGCCGTATGCACGTCTGCACTCACGATGCTGGTCAAAGCCGGGGTACGCGACACGCGGACCGTAGTGACCGCCTTGGCGCAGCAGATCCAGACCTTGCCGGACGCCTTGCGGCAACCGACATCACCGACATCCGAACTTGGCAGGGCTGGCTTGCGTAGTACGGGATCTGTATGCACGAAAGGTCGTGGGCTGGTCCGTGAAGTCGACGCTGGCCCGCGAACGGGTCATGGATGCACCTCATGGCGCTATGGCGGCGCAAGCCACAGCAGTCCGTGATTGTGCATTCGACCAGCGAACCCAGTCCGGCAGCGATGACCGGCGACGCTTCTGCAAGGCCAACCAGCTGGAGCCGAGCATGAGCCGGCGTGACAACTGCTGGGCCAACGCTGTCGCCGAATCCTTCTTCAACAGCCTGAAAAAGGACCGCATCCGCAAATGCGACTACAAAACCCGCGAGCTCGCGCCGATGTCTTCGACTACATCGAGGCCTTCTGCAAGCGAACCCGACGTCACAGCCATCCCGGCGGCGTCAGTCCCGAGGCCTTTGAACGGGCCGCTCTGTGAGACGTCGGACTATCCGGTTGCTCAGGGGGAAATTCAGCAGCTACAGCGACCTCATCATGCTGCGGGTGATTTCTTCGGGGCCTTGGGCTTGTAGTCGTAATTGTAATATCCGTAGCTATAGCCGTACTTATAGCCATAGCGGCCCTGGCCCTGCCGCCCCACCTGATTGAAGACCGTCCCGCGCACGGCAACGCCCGCGGACATCAGACGCTTCACCGTATCGTCAATTGCGCGCAGCGGATGCTCCCCGGCCTTCAGAACCAGCAGCGTCGTTCCGGCAAAGCGGCCGACTACGGCGGCATCCGTCACCGCAAGCACCGGCGGCGTATCAATAATGACGGTGTCGTATTTGGCCGACAGAAAATCCAGCAATTCGCCCAATTTGTCCGACAGCAGCAGTTCGGCCGGATTCGGCGGGATTGTCCCGGTGGGAATAAAGTGCAGGTTATCCACCGAGGTCCGATTCAGGACATCCGTCAGCGACGCGGTGCCGGCCACCAGATCGCTGATACCCGGTGCACGAATCCCCGAAAAATACTCGTGCAAACGGCCGCGCCGAAGATCCAGATCCACCACCACAATCCGCTTGCCACTGGCCGCAAGGACTGCGCCCAGGTTGGACGCCACGAAGGATTTACCCAGCCCCGGAGAAGGCCCGGTCAGCATGACAATATTGTTCTTGGCCTCAATCTGACCAAAGTGCAAGGCCGTCCGAAGACTGCGCAAGGCCTCGATCGTGGTGCCATTCGGATCCATCGTGGCCAAAAGGCGTGATCCCACCTCGGTCTTGCCGCGCTTGATCGCCCGATTGATGCGAGCTTGCATCAATGAATAGGGAATGGCGCAATAGGTCGGCAGGCCGAGCCCGTTTTCAACGGCCGCGGGGTCATCCACACCCGAATGCAACGCCCGCCGCACAAACACCACGACCAGGCCAAGGAATCCACCCAACACCACCGACAGTGCCAGCACCAATGCAACCTTGGGCTTGGTCGGCTTGATCGCGGTCAAGGCGTGGTCAACGATCCGCACATTGCCGACCGTCCCGGCCTTGACCACCTGCAACTCCTGCGCACTGTTCAGCAACTGGGTATACAGCGTGGTATTGACCTCCACATCGCGCGAGAGACGCAGCAATTCCTGTTGCGTCTCCGGAAGCTTCTTGACCTGATTGGTGATACTGCTCTGCTCATTGCTGACCTGGGCCAACTGACGGTCAATGGCCTGGATCATCGGGTGGCTGGCGGTGAACCGCTGCAGCGCTTCTTCACGTTTCTGTTCGAGCGAAACCCGGCTGGTTTCCAGCTCGACGCTCTGCTGCAGCACCAACTGAGTCTCCATGCTCAAATCGGCGGAGCCCTGCTTGAGGCGGTAGTTATTCAAGGCCGCTTCGGACGACTCCACATCCGCGCGGAGCTCGGGCAACTGCTTGTTCAGAAATTCCAGCGTCTGCTCCGCCTCGGCGGACTTGCGCTCAACGTTCTGCCGCTGATACGCGTTGACCAGATGATTGACGATCGTGCGCGTCAGATCCGGATCACGCCCTTCCAGCGACACGGACAAGATGCCGCTGTCCTTGCCCTTTTCGACCACCTTGAGCTGCCCGGTCAGACCGCTGATCGTGGTGATCCGCTCGTCACGGCGCAGTTCGAACTCAGT
>JBFFJL010000558.1:0-2429 GCA_041555955.1 Nevskiaceae bacterium | reverse complement strand
GTCTTCACCTCCGTGTCGGATCTGAAGAGAAAGCTCATGAAATACATCCGGCGCTATAACAGCCAAGCCAAACCAGTGAAGTGGAAGTACTTCGATACGTCACGGCGAATTACTCCCAGTTCAATCGTTACAGTCCACTAGTAAAGAGAATCCGAGATTCTTGCCAGGCACAACAGAATGGAACCCGAAAGTCTGGGACGACGTCGACTCAAGGCTAAGAAAAGCGGGCGTGGACGTAAAGCAGCCCTTTAACTGGGTGTTTAGAGGTGAGCCCACTGCAATTCATACTCAAGTGCCCGAGAGCTTCGGATCACCTTCGAGCTACCAGCGCTTCGGAAATGTCTACGACAGAGATTTACATGTTATTGAAGCCATCCAACTCGCTAGCTGGCTAAGGAACGAGGTAGCTAGCCACAGATTCAAGGCCATCTCTGAAGCCGTATCGCCGTATGACGTAGTCAATGTTCAGAGCATTGCAAGGCTACTCATCATGCAAACAATGGGCATTTGGGACTATGTAAGGCGGTCTAACGCCATGAAGGCTGCGTAGGGTCGATCACTGATCCATCAATCGCGAAACTTGAGCCCACTCCCGGGAACGATTCACGTCACCAGCCGGTCTGATGTCGCTGTCCTGCACTGGCAGCACTGGAACGCCGATGAACTTGAAGCTGACGCGCCTGAGCGAAGTCGACTGCACCGACATCGTCGCGTTGCACAACGACCCTCGGGTCATTCGCCACATGCCGCTCGCACCCGGCCACTTCGACGCCGCGTTGTGTGCGCAATGGGTGGCCGACAAGGAGCGCCAGTGGGAACAGAACGGCTATGGCCCCTGGGCGATCCTGATCGATGGCACGTTCGCGGGATGGGGCGGCCTGCAGCTTGAAGCCGGCGATGCGGACATTGCGCTGGTGCTGTTTCCGCAGTACTGGGGATACGGCCGGGCGATCTACCGCGAGATCATCCGGATCGCATTCGGCGAGATGGGCCTGGAGTCGGTCACGGCGCTCTTGCCCCCCAGCCGCGTGCGGACCAGCGGGATGCTGCGCCTCGGCTTTCAGCCTGACGGTGAGCTACTGATCTCGGGCGCTCGCTATCTGCGGTACCGGCTTCGGTCTCCCCGGGTCACTACGCAATAGAACACAGAAGCCTGCAGCCGCGTCAGCGTTCACAGGATCAAACGCAGCTGCCTGCGGTCACGGCGATCGGCCCCGCTGATGCAGCGGCCCGTCGAGCCATGCCGCCACCATCGGATGCGGATCAGTGGTTCGGATCACTACAGCATTCACACCGCAGGCGCTCAGCTTGCGGCGCAATCCTCAGGGCATCTCGACCCAACGTGCGACGAAGCGGCGCACGTGCGGCACCAGCACGAAGATCATGGGCGCGGCGATGCAATAGGCGACGGTAAACGCGTGACGCCATTGCGTGGTGAAGTCGTCCGTCAGCCCGACGTTGACGTAGGTGACGATGCCCGTCATGAAGAGGGCCATCAGCGCAGCCATCAGCGCCGAAAACACCAGATGAAAATACCGTTGCGGCAGCTTGCGTCGGGTTGTGCTTTGAACCTCAGCGGTCATGCCCGCGTGCCGAAGCTTGCCCACAGCACCTGACCCAGCATCAGCGCGGCGACGATGCCCATGATCACGGCAAAGCCCTGCTGCAGACGCGCTCCGGCGACGCGCTTGGCGAAGCGCCGCCCGATGAGCATGCCGATGACGGCGCCGATCACGAACGGCAGCGCCACCATCACCGGCAGGTTGCGACCATGCAGCAGTGCGATCACCACGGTGCCGGCGCTGGTCAGGCTGATGGTCATCAACGAGGTGGCGACGGCGGCGTGCATGCTCATGTCACTGATCGCGCGCAGCGCCGGCACGATGACGAAGCCACCCCCGACGCCGAGCATGCCGGACAGAAAGCCGGTCATGCCTCCGGTGCTGCTGACTGCGGCGAAACAACTGCGGGTCCAGGAGATGCGGCCGGTTTCCTCGCGAATCTTGCACACCGCGCCCGCGTCTCCGGCCGCAGTGCCGCCGACGTCCGCGCGCACGACCGAGGCTTCAGCCGGGTTCTGACGCGCGCGCAGAAACATGCGCAGTGCGACGATCACCAGCACGGCCGCAAAAATGCCACTGAGCCACGGCACCGGCAGGCGATCCGCGACCGCCAGACCCAGCGGCGCGAACAGCAAGCCGACGGCGGACATCAGCATCGCTGCGCGATAGCGCACGACGGCGACATCCCACGCGGCGACAGTGCCGATGCCGGCCGACATCGCGACCGCAAGCAACGCCACTGGCGCGGCCTGCGGCAGGGTCCAGTGCAGGCCCCACATCAGCAACGGCACCGCGAGCACGGAGCCACCGGCACCGGTGAGCCCCAGCACCAGGCCCACCACACTTCCAAGTACAACCGCGATTGCG
>JBFFJL010000557.1:0-2450 GCA_041555955.1 Nevskiaceae bacterium | reverse complement strand
GCCTGCGCGGAATTCCGGTGGTGTCGCAATGAGTTTCGTCCGTCTGATGGCAATCGCGGTGTTGTCGGCGACGATGCTGCTGACGGGCTGTACGTCGGCAGCCAAGCGCGCCGAGAATGAATCCGAAGCCCGTTCAGTCGCGGAGCAGGGTATCGCCTACGCCCAGCGCGGTGAATACGATCAGGCACTGACCAAGCTCAAGCGCGCGCTGTGGCTGGATGACATGCTGACGCCGGCGCACGCCGGTATCGCTCTGGTCTACACCAACACGGGCGAGCCGAAGAAAGCCGAGAAGCACTATCGCAAGGCGCTCAGCCTGAGTCCGGCAGATCCCGTGCTCAAGAACAATTTCGGAGTGTTCCTGTGTGGACGGAACCGCCTCGACGAAGGCGAGCAATTGTTGTTGGAAGCCGCCAACGACAAGCGGTATCCAACGCCCGCCGCGGCATGGACCAACGCGGGCACCTGCGTGAAGCCCCGTGATCCTGACAAGGCTGAGCAGTACCTGCGCAAGGCGCTGCAGCTTCAGCCGGAGTATCGCGAGGCGCTGGCTCAGATGGCTCTGGTCAGCTTTGTTCGCAAGGACTACCTGAGAACCCGTGCGTTCCTGCAGCGTTACGGCATTGAAGTGGCGCCGACTGCGGAGTTGCTCGACATCGCCGTACGCAGTGAGCGTGAATTGGGCGATATTGATGCATCACGACGCTACGAGCGTCTGCTGAAATCGAAGTTTCCTGAATTTTCCGAACCCGTATCTTCTGCGCAGAGTCCGTGATGAGTACCGAATTTCCGGCAAACCCAGCCTTGACCGAACCTTCTGACGGTGTCGGTACCGCAACGGACGCCGCGGAGACCAGTCCTGGCGCGCGAATTCGCGTTGCGCGCGAACGCGCCAAGATGTCGCTGGATGATCTGGCGATGCAGACCAAGCTGGCCAAAACGACGCTGGATGCGCTTGAGCGCGATGACTACAACGCACTTCTGGAACCGGTGTATGTACGCGGCTATTTCCGCAAATGCGCCAAGGTGTTGGGCATCGACGAAGAACCGTTGATCCGCGCGTATTCGGCCCGCGTGGTCGAGAAGTCGCCGGCAGCGCCATCCAAGCTGCGCCTCGCGTCAGGCACCGAGCTCGGCTCCAGTAGCCGTCTGCCTGTGGCGATGGCGGTGCTGGCAGCCGTTGTCGCCGTTGTCGCGTGTGGGTTTCTGTGGCTCGCGCGCGACGAGACCAAGACCTACCCCAGCGCGCCGGTGACGTCGAGCGCGATGAGCGTCGACGCTGCCAATCTGACGACGCTGCCCGTGCCGTCGGATTCGGTCGAAGTGGTTGGCGCGGAGACGCCGGGGAGCGAAGCGGGCGCCGCAGCATCCGCAGAAGCCCCCGCTGACCCTGGTGCCGAGGTGATCACGTCGGCGCCGCCAGCGGCGGGCGCCGCCGACGTTTCGACCGCAGCAGCAAGCACGGCGCCGGAAACATTGTCGCTGACATTCACCGAAGCCTCATGGGTGCGGGTCGACGATGCGGCGGGCAAGACGCTGCTCAACGGCACCAAGCAGGCCGGCGAGCAGGTCAACGTCACCGGCGCCTTGCCGCTGAACGTGTTCCTCGGTAATGCGCCCGGCGTGCGTGTCGAGTACGAAGGGCGCGTGTTTGATACCAGCGCCTTTACCCGCAGCAACAAGACCGCGCGTTTCGGCGTGCCGCAGTCATAAGGCAGCGGGGCGGATCATGGCGATGACCAGCCACCACCAGATCACACGGCGTGTTTCGCGTGCGATTCGTGTCGGCCGGGTGACCGTCGGCGGCGCTGCTCCGGTGGCGGTGCAGACCATGACCAATACCGACACCGAGAATGTCGACGCTACGGTGGCGCAGATTCAGGCGGCGGTGAAGGCCGGCGCGGACATCGTGCGGGTTTCGGTGCCGACCTTGAAGGCTGCCGAAGCCTTCGGCCGGATCAAACAGCGGGTCGGCTACGTGCCGCTGATCGCGGACATCCACTTCAACTACAAGTGCGGCATCGCGGCAGCCGAGGCCGGCGCCGACTGCCTGCGGATCAACCCCGGCAACATTGGTGGTGATCGCAAGGTGGCCGAAGTGATTGCCTGTGCCAAGCATCACGGCATTCCGATTCGCATTGGTGTCAACGCGGGCAGTCTTGAATCCGATCTGCAGGAAAAGTACGGCGAGCCGAATGCCGATGCGCTGGTTGAATCCGCGCTGCGTCACATTGAAATTCTCAAGCGCCACAACTTCGAAGACTTCAAGGTTTCACTAAAGGCCAGCGAAGTGTTCATGACCGTGTTTGCTTACCGCAAGCTGGCGACCTTGATCGACCAGCCACTGCATCTGGGCATTACCGAAGCCGGCGGACTGCGTGCCGGCAGCGTCAAATCGGCGATCGGCATGGGCATGATGCTGGCCGAGGGTATTGGCGACACGATCCGCG
>JBFFJL010000556.1:0-2455 GCA_041555955.1 Nevskiaceae bacterium | reverse complement strand
TAGTCGCGCCGCTGGCCCAGCGGCTTGTACCCGAGTTGTTCGTAGAGTATGCGGGCTGCGTGATTGGATACACGCACTTCCAGCAGCATCAAGCTCACACCTCCAGCCCGCGCTGTCATCTGCAGGTGCTGCAACAAAAAGCGCGCCAGGCCTTCACGACGATGCTCCGGCGCGACACAGATATTCAGAATATGCGCCTCGCCAACCGCCATGCTCATCAATGCGTAAGCCAGCACTTCACCGATGGTGTTGGTCACGACCCAGGCGTTGTACCCGACATTGAGGCAATCCCTAAAGACCAGATCAGTCCATGGAAAATCGTAGGATGCGGCCTCGATCTCGAGAACCTGCGGCAGATACATCGGCGTCATCGGATGCAGGCGCCACATGGCCTGCGGCTGAGCGCTCATGCTGACTCCTGCAGCAGCCGATGGATCTGCTTCAGATCTTCCCAACTCTTGGCCTTTTCGCGCGGACTGCGCAGCAGATAGGCCGGGTGATAGGTAATCAGCAACGGCGTCTGTACTGGACCGTAGTGATGCAGCGGACCGCGCAGGCGCGATAGCGGCGCGTCAGTATTCAGCAGGCGCTGCGCTGCAATTCGACCCAGCGCGACAATCAGGCGCGGTTTGACCAGTTCGATCTGGCGGTCCAGATATGGACGGCAGGCCTCGACTTCGTCAGCCTGCGGATCACGATTGCCCGGCGGACGGCACTTGACGACGTTGGCAATGAACACCGCCTGCGATGGCGCATCCGACGCACGTTTACGGCCGATGGCGGCCAGCATTTCGTCCAGCAGTCTGCCGGCGCGGCCTACGAACGGCTCGCCCTGTGCATCCTCATCCGCGCCAGGCCCCTCCCCGACGACCATCAGCGGCGCAGTTTCCAGCCCCACTCCGAACACTGTCTGCGTGCGGGTCATGCACAGCTTGCAGTGCGAACAATCACGCACCGCCGCGCGCAATCCGCCCCAATCCTGCGGCACCTCCAGCGGTGACGGCGCGACTGCCGGAGCGGTTGCCGCGGGTTCCGGCGGCGCCGACACCGGAGCGCGGGGCGTGCGCGGCGGCGGCGGGTCCCTGCGCGCTCGCTCCACGGTCTGAGCGGGCGCTTCAGGCCGCACAGGAGGCGGCGCAACGGTCTCCTGCGGCACAGGGTCAGATGTCGCCACCGCGTGCGCGTCCGGCGCCCCAGCGCCCCGCAGCCGCCACGACTGGATGCCCAGGGCACTGAGATAGCGTTCGCGGCGGAAGGGGTCCATGCGCGAATTGTAGGCAATTCATCCCACTGCCCGATACCGGCGCCTTCGGCTCCAATGACTGGCAACCGCCGGTAATGCCGAAGTGCCCTTGCGTCGCCCAATCACCCCGGCGCTACCGCACGCGGCATTAGATAGTTCCAGTTGCAGCAATTCTCAAAACTCCTGCATCGCAGGAATTGGCATGTCCTGGAGGGGATTTCCATGTTGAACACTCATCCTATTCGCGTCCTGATCACCACGCTGCTCATCGCCGGCCTGACAGCCTGCGGATCGTCGTCACCCGGCAGCACGACACCCACGGAAAATACGGTGCCGGTCGCACAAAGCGACTCGCCAACCCTGACCGCGGGAAGTTCCTATTCCCTGCTGAGTGTCTTGGCGAACGATACCGATGCCGACGGCGATCCACTGACGATTGTCAACGCTGTCATCACCGGATCGGTTCCGGCCGGATACACCGGTATCGTGACGATCTCCAGCGACGGCAAGTCGCTGCGCTACACGCCGCCCGTCAATTTCGTCGGGCTGCAGTCGATCAATTACACCGTCAGCGACGGCAATGGTGGACTTGCGTCGGCGCTGGCGCTGGTGACAGTAACCGCACTGCCTCTGCCCTCGGCAGCCGTTCCGGATCTGGTCTCCGTGCCTTCGGAAAGCAGCAACAATACACTCGCAGTGCTGGCCAACGACATCGACGGCGCGGGTGGCGGCCTGACATTGACCAACGCGTCGATCATCGCGTCAGTACCCAGCGGCAGCACGGGCGCCGTCACGATCAGCGGAGACACTTTGAGCTACACCCCGCCGAGTGGCTTTGTCGGCGCCGAAACCATTCAGTACACCATCCGTGACGCCAACAGCGCCCTTTCAACCACGACTGCGGTAGTCAGCGTGCTGCCGATTTCGACGCCGCCGATCGCGACACCGGACGTGTTTTCTTTGCTGCCCGACGCGGTCGCATCCTTGCTTGATGTCGTTGCCAACGACATCGATCTGAGCGGCACCGGCCTCAGCGTGACTGACGTCACGCCGCTGACCACGGTACCGGACGCCGGGACTTCAGGCACATTCCTGCTGCAGGACGGCAAGATTGCCTACACGCCGCCGCCCGGTTTCATTGGTGTCGAAACCGCAAGCTATACGCTGACTTCGGGTAGCGGTCAGACCGCCACCGGCGCCATCGCCATGCTG
>JBFFJL010000555.1:0-2458 GCA_041555955.1 Nevskiaceae bacterium | reverse complement strand
CAGCGCAAGCAGGCGCTCAATGGCTCCGGTATGCCGACGCAGAAGAAGGCTGAGGATGCAGCGCCGGCCATCGAGCTTGAAGCGCCGGATGCAGGTGACACAGACGATACCTCCGAGCAGACGGCGCAGCCGGAGGCACAGGATGCTGAACCGGCCACCGAGACCGGTGGCTCGGCAGCCGCTGCAGTGGCCGTGCCGATGGGCCTCGGATAGGTCAACACGATTTCTCCCCCGCGTCCCAGGCCAGCGTTAGCTCGGCTTGGTGTGCCTCGTGCACGCTCCAGTCGATCTTCGTTTTGCGCGCGAGTTTCGGTTCGGCGGAAGTTTCAGCGGAAAATTGACCAGCTGAAAGCCGGAGCTGGAGTCGCGACGACCATAGGTCCGCTAGCTCTCGTTCAGGTGGAAAGAGCCGAGATCTTGTCCTTGATTTCCGAAATCTCTGGGCTCGTCTCCGGCAGGAAATTGCTCATCAACCGGAGGGCGGAGCGCAAGTGCTGCAACGCGCGCGCTCTATCCCCCTGCTTTTCGGCAAGCGAGCCCTCCAGATATTCGAATCGACCATGCCATTCGTGATCTGGCAAAAAGGTCAACGCGCCCCCGGCACGAAGGTCGTTGATTATCGCTGTGGCCGCAGGCTGGTCGTTCAGATTGATCAACAGCTCCGCGAAGTTGTATCCGGCCATTAAGGTTTCCGGATGATGCGTGCCGAGGCTTTCAATGGTTGCGTGGTATGCCGCCTCCAGCAATGGTTTCGCCTCATTCAGGCGCCCGCTCATCATGAGTACTGTTGCGTAATAGCCTCGCGTCGCAAGCGTCAGGCGGTGGGTCTCACCGAGTGCTTCTTTCTGCTTTTTATAGACGTCTTTGAGCACAGCGACAGACTCGTCCAATCGTCCAGTTTTTGCATAAAGAACGCCCAGTTCCTGCTGGATCGATAGCGTGTCCTTGTGTGTTTCCCCCAAGCGGTGTGCTGCCACGTCCTTCAATCTCGTGAATTCGCTCTCGGCCATTGCGAACTCTCGCAAGTCCGCCAAGATTGCTGAACGCAAAATTTCAGCGTACAGATATCGCACATGTTCCCGGCCGAGATGCTGCTCGATGAATTTCAGAAGTTCGTCTACAACAGCCAATGCCTCTTTGGAGCGACTCAGCAGGATGAGGCAGTTTGCATAAAGATGGCGCGCACGTGCGCGAAGGAGGGGGGCAATCGAGTTTGCCGCTCCCTCCGCGGGAATAAGCTTGCCGAGAACATCCGCTGTGGCCTGTCGCTCGCCCCGCTCAAAATCGACGAATGCCGTCGTTACCTGGGACAAATAGACCAGTTCGCCATCATCGCCGGAGGCATCCCCCGCAGTGGTCCGTGAGAGATTGATTTGTGTCTCGGCGGCGTCCCAGTCTCCGACGCCGGCCAAGGCTTCGGCAAGAAAGAGTCGCGCACGGGAAATGTCTGAAGGGCCTGCGCCAGGTTCGCTTTCGAGCATCTCGATATGGCGCCGCCAATGGTCGACAGACTCCGGAAACTGGGTCAAGGCTGCAAACATCGAGCCCAGGGACGCGTGAAGGGAACTCGCCAGATCGGGTGATTGCACGTACAGCCGGTCGATGTTCTGTGCACTCTTCTTCACTGCGTCAACCAGGGATATCGTGGGCGTGCCGCCGAAGTTCGGGTCTCCCGTGCGGATCAATCCCTCCTGCAGGAACTGGTTTAGAGCGGATGCGCGCTGCAACTGCTGCTGGGCGTTGTTCCGCTGGTGCGCTGCATCGAGCTGGAAGTAGATGCTGGTCGCGGTACCCATTAGAAGCGTGCAAACAGCTGCGATGATCCACGGACGTCGCGCACTTTCACGCTCAAGGACCTGCGTGGCCTGTTGAGCATTGGCCGCAGCCGCAGCCGCCCGTTCACGTTCGATGCGGCGTTGGCCGATAGTCTGAATCTGCATGGCCAGTTCGGCGGCCGACGCCATGCGCTCATCCGGATCGCTCGCCGTGGCACGCGCGATATCGTCCTGAAGTTCCGGGGCGTCGATGTGCTGTTGCCAGTCACTGGGAAGGGGCTGGCGCAGATTTCCGGAGACGACTTGATACAGGATCACCCCGAGCGCGTAGATATCCGAACGTGCAGTCGCCACCTGTCCGGCTAGGACTTCTGGTGCGATGTACATCAGCGATCCCGATATGGAGTCGGGATCCTGACTCAGGGTCTGAGTGAAACCCAACCGGGTGATGTCGATGTTTTCGGGGCCCGCACCGTCCAGCAGTCCGCTGGCGCCGAAGTCACCAATGATCAGTTGCAGCTCCGCCCCGTCGTCCTGCAACACAAAGATGTTGGATGGCTTGAGGTCTTTGTGCAGCACTCCGAGCGAGTGTGCGGAATCGATTGCCTCGGCCAGCCGCACGATCAGGTCCAGGCGCTGGCTCAATACGAGGTGTTTCAGTGAGTCAGAAGCTTCGGCCCATT
>JBFFJL010000554.1:0-2459 GCA_041555955.1 Nevskiaceae bacterium | reverse complement strand
CGTCGGCTGCCCCAGGAACTGCAGTGATTTCAGCTGCGACGCGTCGCGCGACACGCTCCAGTGTGTCCAGATCATCGCCAAAGATCTTGATCGCCAGATCGGCGCGAACGCCCGAAATCAGCTCGTTGAAGCGCATCTGGATCGGTTGGGTGAAGCCGTAGGACGCGCCGGGGATGGCATCCACGGTGGCGGCCAGTTCCTCGATCAGCTGCGCTTTCGGTTTGCCCGGATCGGGCCATTCGCTGCGTGGCTTGATCATCACGAAGGTATCCGTCTCACCCGGAGACATCGGATCGGTGGCCGCCTCGTTGGTGCCGGTGCGTGCGAACACGGTGGCGACCTCCGGGACATTCATCAACGCGGCGTTGACCCGCACCTGCTCGGTCACCGCCTGCTCGATGCCCACACCCGGCACGCGGGTGGGCTGGATGATCAGATCGCCTTCATCGAGGTTGGGGATGAACTCGGTTCCCAGTCGCGTTGCGATCACTCCGCAGACGAGCACGAGAACGACGGCACCGACCAGGATGGGCGCCGGGCGGCGTAGTGACCAGGCAAGCGCCGGCGCGTACAGCCGCTTGGCGGTGCGGACGATCAGATTTTCCTTTTCGGAAATCGGTCCGCGAAGCAGGATCGCGATCAGCGCGGGCACCATCGTCACCGACAGGAACAACGCCGCCAGTAGGGCCATTACAACGGTCAGCGCCATCGGATGGAACATTTTCCCTTCGACGCCGGTCAGCGCGAAGATCGGAAGATTGACCAGCACGACCACCAGCACGCTGACCAGGCTGGGGCGAAATACTTCAGCCGTCGCTTCATGCACGATCGACAGCCTGTGCGCCAACGACAACGGACTGTTGACGCGGTGTTGCTCAGCGCCCAGACGCAGGATGCAGTTCTCGACGATGATGACCGAGCCGTCGACGATCAGACCGAAGTCGAGCGCACCCAGACTCATCAGATTGCCGCTGACACCGGCGCCGACCATGCCGGTGAACGTCATCAGCAACGACACCGGAATGACCAGCGCGGTTAGCAGCGCGGCGCGCAGATTGCCCAGCATCAGAAACAGTACAACGACGACCAGGATCGCGCCTTCGATCAGATTCTTCTGAACCGTGCCGACGGTCTTCTCGACCAGGTCGGTACGGTTGTAGACCGTCAGTGCATGCACGCCTTCGGGTAGCTGTTGCCGGATTTCTTCGAGTTTGTCGGAAACACGCCGTGAGACAACGCGGCTGTTCTCGCCGATCAGCATGAACGCCGTCGACAGTACGGCTTCCTCGGTGCCCAGCTGCGCGGCGCCGGTGCGCAGTGGTCCGCCGAGGCGGACATCGGCAACATCCGCGATTTTCACCGGCGTGCCGTCGACATTCGCAATGACGACATTGCGGATGTCGTCGATGCTCCGAAGTTCCCCGGGCGTACGCACCAACAGCTGCTCGCCGCCACGTTCGATATAGCCGGCGCCCCGGCTCGCGTTGTTGGCTTCCAGAGCCATCACGACATCGTCGAGCGTGAGCCGATGCGCCAGCAGTAGCGTGGGGTCGGGCAGCACGTGGAACTGCTTGACCACACCGCCAATCGAGTCAACTTCCGTGACGCCTGCGGTCTGACGCAGCTGTGGACGGATAATCCAGTCCTGGATGCTGCGCAAGGCGATTGCGTCGTATGGGCTGCCGTCGGCCTGGCGCGCGTCAGTGTCGGCGGTCAGTGCATACATGAAGATTTCGCCGAGCCCGGTCGCGACCGGGCCCAGGGTCGGTTCGATTCCGCTGGGCAGGCTCCCTCGCACTTCCTGCAAGCGCTGATTGACCTGCTGTCGCGCGAAGTAAAGGTCGGTGCCGTCATCGAAGACCGCAGTGACCTGGGACAGTCCGTACTTTGAAATCGATCGGGTCTGGCTGAGGCCGGGTAGCCCACCCAGCGCCGTTTCGATCGGGAAGGTCACGCGACGTTCGGTTTCCAGCGGCGAATATCCGGGCGCGCGGGTGGCGATCATCACTTGGACATTGGTGATGTCGGGCACGGCGTCGACGGGCAAACGCTGGTAGGCCAGTATGCCGATCACGCACAGGCCGAGCGTCATCGCCATCATCAGCCAGCGCCGGCTGACGGCGAGGTGCAGGAGTCGGGTGATCATCGGCTCATTCCTCTTCGCGCGTCAGCAGCTCGGACTTGAGCATGAAGGTGTTGCCACGGGCAATGCGGGTGCCGGTATCGATGCCGTCAAGAATCTCTATATGACCGGCGTCTGCCAGGCCGATGCGGACCGGGGTAGCGACCAAGCCGCCCGGCGTTTCGACGAAGACATGGGGTGTGGCGTCGATCGACTGCACCGCGTCGGCCGGAACTGCGACTGCGACGTTGCGGCGAGCAACTGCAATGCGGGCACGCACGAACTGGCCCGGAATCCAGCGGTGATCGGCGTTGTCGAGCGGCGCGCGAACGCTGAT
>JBFFJL010000553.1:0-2460 GCA_041555955.1 Nevskiaceae bacterium | reverse complement strand
CGACGCGGTCGCCCTCAACGACACCGTTGTTCACGCAGCCTTGCAGCTGTCGCTGCAATGCGACGCCTCGCTGCATCTGGCGCATGCCTTTGATGGCCTCAGCACTGCGGCAATGGTTGACCCACAAGGCGACGGCCTGCTGATCAGCGAGGCCTATGAGGCCCTGCAGGCAATGCACACGCAGCGCTTCAACGCGTTTGCTGAAAAACATGGCGTGCCGGCTGAGCGCAAGCACTTCCTCGAAGGTCCGACTGCGGATGCGATTGCCGACCTCGCCGACACCGCCGAGGCAGATGTCGTCGCGGTTGGCACGGTGTTCCGCGAAGGACTTGAGCGCCTGATCCTGGGCAGTAGCGCCGAGCGCATCCTTGAGCGTCTGCATTGCGATGTCCTGGTGGTCAAGCCACCAGAATTCATCCATCTGCTGGCCGAACATCTCGACATTCCCGAGGATCTGCTGCCGCCCTTCCCGGCCTAAGCGGCTCGCGGGCTGGCGCTGTCCGCCGGCGCGTGTGACGATCACAGCGATGCCGGTGAACGACGTTAGCGCAATACCGCCCGCAGAGGCAGGCACGCCTGAAGTTCTGCTCAGTGCCCGCGGGCTCTCCAAGGTCTATGACGGCGACGTGCCGGTACAGGCCCTGCGCGGGGTCGATCTCGATCTGCGGGCCGGCGAGTTCGTGGTCCTGCTGGGCGCTTCAGGCAGCGGCAAGTCGACCCTGTTGAACATTCTGGGCGGACTCGAGACCGCCAGCAGCGGCGTTGTGCGCTATCGCGACCACGACCTGACCCACGCTGACGATCGCGCATTGACGCGCTATCGCCGCGACCACGTCGGCTTCGTGTTCCAGTTCTACAACCTGATCGCGAGCCTGACCGCGCGCGAAAACGTCGAGGTCGTCACCGAGATCGCGGAGCACCCGCTGTCGGCGGACGCGGCGCTGCGCGCGGTCGGCCTGGACCATCGGCTCGATCATTTCCCGGCACAGCTGTCCGGAGGCGAGCAGCAGCGCGTCGCCATTGCCCGCGCCATTGCCAAGCAACCGGACCTGCTGCTGTGCGACGAACCCACCGGCGCGCTCGACTCGAAGACTGGCATTCTGGTGCTCGAAGCACTCGAGCGCGTCAACCGCGAGCTGAAAACGCTGACGGTCGTCATCACGCACAACGCCGTCATCGCGGACATCGCCGACCGCGTGCTGAACCTGTCGGATGGGCGCATCGTCGGCGAACACCGCAACGTCGAGCGTCGCGCACCCGGCGCGCTGCAATGGTGAGCGCGCAAATCCAATGAGCATCCTGGTCCACAAGCTGGTGCGCGATCTGTGGCGACTGCGCGGCCAGGCGCTGGCGATTGCGCTGGTCGTTGCCAGCGGCGTCACCACTTTCGTCATCGCCCACAGCACGATGCGCTCGCTGTCCCTGACCCAGCGCGAGTTCTACCGCGACAGCCGCTTTGCCGATGTCTTCGCGACGCTGACGCGCGCGCCGCGCGCACTGGAAACGCAGATGGCAGGAATCGATGGCGTCGACACCGTCGAAACCCGCGTCAGCGGCAGCGCGCTGATCGACGTCGCCGGCTTCGACGAGCCGGTAGCGGCGCAGGTGCTGTCACTACCGAATCCATACGGGGGCCTGAACCGGCTGTATCTGCGCGCCGGCCGCCTGCCCGAGTCCGATCGCGAAGTCGCAGTCAACGAAGCCTTTGCCGAAGCCCATCAGTTGCACCCGGGCGACCGTTTCAATCTGACCCTGCGCGGCGTGCAGCGGCGCGTCACCGTCACCGGCATCGCGCTGTCGGCCGAGTTCGTCTATCTGATCCGCCCCGGCGACATCTTCCCGGACTACAAGCGCTATGGCGTGCTGTGGATGGCGCGCAAGCCCCTGGAAGCGGCCGAAGGGCTTGACGGCGCTTTCAATGATGTCCTGCTGCGCCTGCAGCCCGGAACCGACAGTCGCCCGGTGATCAGCGCACTCGACCGCCTGCTGGCGCCCTATGGCAGCGCCGGCGCGGTCGACCGTGGCGACCAGCTTTCGCATCGCTATCTGAGCGACGAGATCCATCAGTGGGAGGTTCAGGCCACGGTCCTGCCGGCGATCTTTCTCGGCGTTGCCGCGTTTCTGCTTAACGTGGTGATGATGCGGTTGCTCAAACAGGAGCGTTCGCAGGTCGCCGTGCTCAAGGCCTTCGGCTACAGCGCCTGGGAAATCTCGGTGCATTACCTGATGCTGGCCGGCGTGATCGTACTGCTGGGCTCGGCGCTGGGTGTGCTTGCGGGCGGCTGGCTCGGCGCCGGCATGTCGCGCGTGTACCAGGAATTCTTCCGCTATCCCTACCTGCACTACATTCTGGATCTGGACGTTGCCGTATCCGGCGTGCTGGTCAGCGCACTGGCGGCGCTGCTGGGTGCCGCACTCGCTGTATTGCGCGCCGCGCGCCTGCCGCCGGCACAGGGCATG
>JBFFJL010000552.1:0-2475 GCA_041555955.1 Nevskiaceae bacterium | reverse complement strand
TTGACAAAAAATCCGTCGAGACTGGTGATCGTGATTGCGGTGGGCGCGTGGTCAAAAATCAGCCGCAGCTCTTCGGTGCTGCGCCGCAGCTCCTCCTCCTGCTGCTTGCGTTGCGTGATATCGCGCAGGATGCCGACATAGCCATGTTCAGCCCCATCGAAGAACTCACCGACCGACAGGTCGATCGGAAAAGTGCTGCCGTCGGCGCGTAGCGCGACCACTTCGCGGCCGATACCAATGATCCGCGGCACCCCGGTGGACTGGTAACGATTCAGATAGCCGTCGTGCTCGCCACGAAACGGCTGCGGCATCAGCATGCTGACATTGCGACCCACGACTTCGTCTGGCCGATAGCCGAACACTCGCTCTGCCGCCGCATTGAAGCGCGTGATCTTTCCACAGTCATCGATCAGGACCATGGCATCCGCCGCCGCGTCCAGCAGCGCGGACAGCTGATCACTGGCAGCAGCGTGCCCTGGGGTATGAGAAAGAGTCTCCATCGCCGCCATTCTAGCGGCGACGGAGAGCGCTCGACACTCAGCTCACGGGAATCTTCTTGGCCTCGCCCTTGGCCTTGGCGACCTTGGGCAGATGCACAGTGACTACCCCATCCTGGTAGTCCGCCGAAATCTGGTCGATGGCGACATTTTCCGGCAGCGCAAAACTGCGCAAAAAACCGCCGTAGCTGCGTTCGACGCGATGATGCTTCTCGTCCTTGTCTTCCTTCTCGAAGCGGCGCTCGCCAGACAGCGTCAGAATTCCGTTATCGACTGAAATATCGACATCCTCGCGCTTGACGCCGGGCAGTTCGCCCTTGATCAAGTACTCGCCCTCCTTTTCGCTGATGTCGACTGCCGGCGCCCAATTGCCCAGCTCCTTGCCCACTTCGGCCGGCAGTCCGCGTCCAAAGCCACGACGCAGCGAATGGAACAGATCATCCATTTCCCGCAAAGGATTCCAAACCTCTGGTTGCATGACGGGTCTCCTGATGACACCCCCGATCGGGCGAACGACAGTGTTTTCCGACGCCGATACCGGATCATTGATTTGGATCAATCACTCCATCGCCACGCTGACGCGGGTCAACGCCGTCTGGGGCACGGGCTTCGACAATGTGCGGGTTGGCGGAATGCATCGATCGGCCCATGATGATCCGGATCCCGGGAATTGCCGCATCGAACGCCACCGCAGATCGACATCAGAATTCGAGAGGAGCATGCATGCGCGCCAACCTGCCCGTGGCCTGGATCAGTCATCCGGTCTGCAGCCGCCATCAGATCGACGAGGATCACCCGGAATCTCCGCAACGGCTGGCGGCGATCGAGGATCGTCTGCTGAGCAGTGGCCTCGGCGACTTCGTTCACCGCCATGAGGCGCCGGACGCGACCCGCGAACAACTGGAACGCGTGCACGAATCAAGCTATATCGACCACGTCCTGCGCCACCGCACCATCGGCAACATCCGCGTCGTGGTTGACAACGACACCGCGTTCAACCGCTTTACCGTCGATGCAGCGCTGCGTGCAGCCGGCGCCGGCGTGCTCGGGGTTGATCTGGTCATGCGCGGCGAAGCCGGCCTGGCATTCTGCGCGGTGCGCCCGCCCGGCCACCATGCCGAACGCGCCCGCACCATGGGCTTCTGTTTTTTCAACAATGTCGCCGTCGCTGCCGCACACGCGCTCAGCTACGGGCTCGAACATGTTGCGATCATCGATTTCGACCTGCACTATGGCAACGGCACCGCGGATATTTTCAAGAACGATCCGCGGGTGTTGCTGCTATCGACGTATCAGCATCCGCTGTATCCGTACTGGACCGGGGTGCCCGACGCGATCAACCTGGTCGACGTACCGCTCAGCCCCTATACCCACGGAGAAACCTTTCGGGCGGCAGTACTGAACGAATGGATGCCGGCACTGGAGCGCACCCGCCCCGAGCTGATTCTGGTTTCTGCCGGCTTCGACGCGCACGCGGCTGATCCGATGGGTGATCTCCGTCTGCAGTACGAGGACTATCGTTGGCTCGGCTCGCTGATCAAGGATCTGGGTGAGTCCAGTGCGCAGAACCGCATCGTCGCCACGCTGGAGGGAGGCTACGACCTGACCGCGCTGTCCCGCAGTGTCGAAGCTTTCCTGACACCGTTTCTCGGCGGCGAGATGATGCCGCTCTGACGCGGCCCACGAAATTCCCCCGGCACCTGACCCAGAATGAGCATCCGCCACCTCGACAGCCTGTTCCGCCCGCGCGGCGTCATCGTCATCGGCGAGCCGCAGGACGCGCCTTCGATTGAACTGCTGCGCAGCCTTGACACGCTCCCGGTTGAGCGCCGCAGCATGCTGGGCGCGAGCCGCGAGGGCTGGACCACGGCGCGCCGCGCTTCTGAAGTCACCGACGGCGAACTCGCGGTGGTGCTGGATCCTGACGCCATCAACCCGGCATTGGTGCGCAAGCTGGCCGCCCGCGGCTGTCGCGGCA
>JBFFJL010000551.1:0-2481 GCA_041555955.1 Nevskiaceae bacterium | reverse complement strand
GCTGAACTCGGCATTGCGCCTGGCGAAGCACCGCCCGACG
Source organism: Nevskiaceae bacterium (assembly GCA_041555955.1). Taxonomy (GTDB): domain Bacteria; phylum Pseudomonadota; class Gammaproteobacteria; order Nevskiales; family Nevskiaceae; genus Solimonas. Next base: position 2,441 of record JBFFJL010000551.1, on the reverse strand, counting down.
ACAACTCTCCGCTGGGACAGTCCTGATCGAACCGCGCGCAGTCGCATCAGGCCCGCCACCCGGCGGGCTTTTTGTTTGTGCCGCAGACAGCGACAATGACCGCTCGACTCCATCCGTTCATCCGCATGAGCCTCACGCTGGATCAAAGCACCGAGCTGTGCAGCCTGTTTGCAGACGCCAGCCGCCTGCGTCTGCTGCTGTTGCTGGAGCAGCACGAACTGAGCGTGGCCGAGCTGACCGAAGTGACGGGCCTGGCGCAGAGTCGCGTTTCGACGCACCTCGCCCGTCTCAAGCGTGCGTCGCTGGTACAGGACAAGCGCAGCGGGAACGCCGCGCTGTACTCCATCATCGAGATGCCGGAGGAGTCCGCGCCGCTGTGGGCGATCCTGCGTGAACGCCTGGACGATACCCAGCTCAGGGTCGATCGCGAGCGCGCCGCGCAGGTCGTTGCTGCACGCAAACATGGGCAGACCTGGGCCGAGTCGGTCGCCGGGCGCATGGAACTGCACTACTCGCCGGGCCGCACCTGGGAAGCCACCGCAGCAGCGCTGATCGGCCTGCTGGATCTGGGCGACGTCGTCGATATCGCCTGCGGCGACGGCGTGCTGACAGAGCTGATCGCTGCGCGCGCGCGCCACATCACCGGCATCGACATCAGCGGCACGGTGATCGCCGCAGCACAGAAACGCCTGTCGTCGATCAGCAATGTCGATTTCTGCGAAGCCGACATGCATGCGCTGCCGCTGCCGTCAGCGCAATACGATCACGTATTTCTGATGCATGCCCTGTCGTACACCACCGAGCCGCGCAAGGTGCTGCAGGAAGCGGCGCGCCTGCTACGACCGGGCGGCCGCATCGTCCTGGCGACCCTGGCGCCGCATGGCCATGAACAGATTATGCGGGCCTACGATCACCGCAATCTGGGCATTGCTCCCGACAAGCTGCGCAAGCATCTGCAAGCCTGCAACCTGGAAGTAGATGCCTGCCGAGTCAGCTCACGCGAATCGCGCCCGCCGTACTTTGAAGTCATCACGGCGCTGGCACGCAAGCGCTGAGCGCGGCTTACCAGTCCACAGCCTGTCTGCGGCGCAGCAGAACGCCGTTCGGCACATCCTCTGCAGTCGCCGCCCAGACAATGTCAGCTGCAGCGCCTTCGACCGCGTCGGGCGCAGTGGCACCGCCCATGCGCGTGCGCACCCAGCCCGGATCAATCGCCAGTACACGCACGCCCTCGACGGCCTCGTGCGCCAGCTGCAGCGATATCGCATTCAGCGCCACCTTGGACACACCATACGGCGCTGGCCCGTGCAGCCCGCGTGAGAACGCGCCGTAGCCGGATGAAATGTTGATCACGCGCCCATGGCCACGCGCATTCATCGCCGGCATCCACGCGCGCGCGCACCACAGTGCGCCCAGCGCGTTGATCTCCAGTGCCTCCACAAAAACCGAGGCTTCGGCGTCCAGCGCACCACCCTGCGGAAACACGCCGGCGTTATTGATCAATATGTCGATCTGAACGCCATCAATATTCAGCGCTTCTGCACACGCCTGGACCTGCGCGGGTTGAGACACGTCCAGCGCCATCGCAAGCACATCGCCATCGGCAAGTGACAGCTGCCGGGCCGCGTGGCGCGCGGCGCCCGCTTCGCGCGCAGTCAGCACCACGCGCAAACCCAACTGCAGCAACTGACGACAGACTTCACGACCGATGCCGCGATTGGCCCCGGTCACCAGCGCCGTGCGCGGCATCACGCTCCCGGCAGCTCGTCCTGCCACAGGCATTTGCCCTTGCTCGCGATTTTCGTCAGCCGCGCGCGATGCAGTTCCAGCTCGGCCTCGGCGGCCTGCAGCACCGGCAGCGGCGCGTTGCCGGCGTCCAGCAACTCGGCAAACCGTCGGCGGCTGGCACGCTCACCGGATTGCTCGTCCAGCGACAGGCGACTCTGCCCGCCAGTCATCGCCAGATAGACTTCCGCCAGCAAGCCGGCGTCGAGCAAGGCGCCGTGCAGTTCGCGATTGGAGTTGTCGATCTCGTAGCGCCGGCACAAAGCGTCCAGGCTGACGCGTTGTCCCGGATGCAGTTTCCTCGCCATCGCCACGGTATCGGTGATCGTGCACACCTCGTCGAGCTTGCGACCGATGCCGGCGCGCGCGAACTCCATATTCAGAAAGCCGACGTCGAAGGCCGCGTTGTGAATGATCAGCTCGGCGCCTTCAAGGTAGTCCCACAGCGTCTTGGCCAGATCGCGAAAACGCGGCTTGTCGGCCAGAAAGTCCATGGTGATGCCGTGCACCTCGACCGCGCCCGGGTCAATCTGGCGATCTTCCGGATGCACGTACTGGTGAAAATCGTTGTGAGTGAAACGACGCTTGCGCAGCTCGACGCAGCCGACCTCGATGATCCGGTGGCCCTGATCGACTTCGAGGCCCGTGGTTTCGGT
>JBFFJL010000550.1:0-2494 GCA_041555955.1 Nevskiaceae bacterium | reverse complement strand
CGCTGCTGCTGAAGCAGGCGGCCGAACGCGAGCCTGGGCGCAGCGAAATCCGAACCAAGCTTGCCGAGACCTACTTCGCAGCCGGCAAGCCGGCCGAGTTCCTTGCGGCCGCCGAAGAGGCACATCCGCTGGTGTCCGCCGCTGACTGGCAGAAGATTTCAATCATGGGACAGCAGTTGTGTCCCGATGTCGATCTCTTCCATGAAGGTTCGGCTGTGGCCGATGTCGGCAGCACCGATTTCGATTTGGGTGCGCTAGACGCTGCTCTGTCTGGGCAGGATGAGATGTCTGGCGTGCCGCAGACGGACGAGGGTGCCGACAGCTCGACCGAAACCACCGGACTGGACTTCAAGCTGGATGAGTTTGATCTGCCAGCGGTTGAAGCACCGGCTTCGAATCCAGCATCACCTGCGCACGACAACGCTTTGGAGTTCGATCTGTCGCAGTTCGACCTGTCGCAGCCGGCAGAAGCCGACGCCTCCCCAGCCGCAGAGTCCGCTCCGGTTGACAATGCGGTTGATTTCGAACTTGATCTGTCGTCGTTCGATACCGCTTCGGAGTCCGCTGCCCCAGAGCCCGCAGTCGAACCGCTGGCTGGTTTTGAGGAATCCACGCTGGATGTTGAATCCGCATCGTCCGAGGCGACTGGCGCGTTGAGCGAGATCGACTTCAACCTGGGGGGTACCGAAGGCGCTGCGCCCCCTTCCAGCGAAGGCATGCCGGAGATCCGCCTCGACGATATCGACCTCGGCGAAATGTCGACCGAATCAGCGTCGGCGGGTGACGAGGTGGGCACCAAGCTCGATCTGGCACGTGCCTATGTCGACATGGGTGACAGCGAGATGGCGCGTTCGCTGCTCGACGAGGTTGTTGCGCAAGGCAGCGATCAGCAGAAGCAGGACGCGCAGAACCTGCTGACGCGGCTCGGCTGACGTCCCGGCGGCGACTTTGAGGGTCTCGATCCACCCGGCTGTCCGGGTTCTGCTCGTTCTGGTTCTGGCCGCCTTCTCATCGCAGGCGAGTCTGCCGGCATTGAGCGTCTGGGCGGTCCTGCTGTTGAGCAGCTATCTGCTGGCCGCTGGGCACGATGCCGCTGCGGTATCACGGCTACGCAATGGGGTGTCGCGCCTGCGCTGGCTGCTGCTGGCCATCTTCGTGCTGTACGCCGGATTCACTCCGGGCACGCCCGTCATCACCGCCCTGCCGGGGATCAGTCGCGAAGGTCTGCTCGAAGGTCTGCGTCGCGCACTGGTGCTGATCGATCTGCTGATGATGGTGTATCTGTTGCTGGCGCTGACGCCGGTGAATGAACTGGTTGCCGCCATCCATACGCTGGTTCGTCCGCTGCGCCCACTGGGAATCGATCCGCAACGGGTAGGCTTGCGTCTGGCGCTGGCGCTGGACCAGGTCAATCAGATGCACATGCGTTTGCGAGGCGAAGCGCGGGCCTCCGGCAACTGGGCGCAACGCGCCGCGGATTTGATCAGTGAGATCGAACACGATGCACAGCATTCACCGCGACACTGGACACTGGCGCCGGTGGCGGCCGCGCGCTGGTGGGAATGGCTGCTGCCGCTCGCGATCCTTGCGTTGCTGATGCGTTGGACGCCATGACTCGATTTGCGGTGGGTGTCGAATACATCGGGACCGGGTTTTCTGGCTGGCAAGCGCTGGCCGGGCGGCGAACCGTGCAGCGCGAAGTTGAAGCGGCGCTGTCTGCGGTTGCCGACCATCCCGTCAGTGTCGTCACGGCCGGACGCACCGACGCGGGTGTGCACGCGCAGCAGCAAATCGTGCATTTCGATTCGGACGCGCAGCGTAGCGCCTATGCCTGGCTACTTGGCAGCAATACGCGGATGCCGCAGGAGGTGAGTCTGCGCTGGATCCAGCCGGTTGATGCGCGCTTTCATGCGCGCTATTCGGCATTGCGGCGCAGCTACCGCTATGTGATTCACAATCATTCGGCACGCAGTCCGCTGGCCTATCAGCGCAGCGGCTGGTGGCCGCAGACGCTGGATGTCAGTGCGATGCACACTGCAGCGCAGATCCTGGTCGGCGAGCACGATTTCTCGGCGTTTCGCGATTCGCAGTGCCAGTCCCGCACGACGGTCCGGCGGATGTACGCGATCAACGTCCAGCGCCGGCATGATTTCATCGTCATCGATGTCTGCGGCAATGCGTTTCTGCACCACATGGTGCGCAACATTGTTGGCACCTTGGCGCAGGTTGGGCTGGGCAAGCAGCCGGTACAGTGGGTCGCGCAAGTGCTTGCCGGTGGCGATCGCAGACAGGCCGGAATGACCGCCCCCGCAGCCGGCCTCTATTTCGTGGGTCCGGAATATCCGGCAGAATTCGCGCTCCCGCCGCTACCGCGGCCCTGGTTTCCCGCCTGAGTTCCCTCGGTTTTCTCCCGCAGTGTCACGAACCCGGATCAAATTCTGCGGCTTGCGCCGCAAGCAGGATCTCGAATGCGCCGTCGCGCTGGGGGTCGATG
>JBFFJL010000549.1:0-2499 GCA_041555955.1 Nevskiaceae bacterium | reverse complement strand
TGCGTGGAGCACGTCAGTGTCGAAGCCCGTGGTCTCGCGTGCTTCGGTGGCGATCGCCACAGCTTCGCCAAACAGACCGAAGCGCAAGCCATTGTCGAGCCATGGCAGGCCTTGTGCGTCGTGATATGGATCGCCGGGCCGATCGAACAGTTCGGCACAGTCAAACAGCCACAGGGGCACGCTCAGCTGCGGATGCAGCGCCTGCCACACGGTCATGACATGGCCGTGCAGGGACAGCTGTAACAGCTGCCGCGGTGTCCCGACCTGGGCGCGCCAGCCGCGATAGGCGGGCACGGCAATGCGCACATCGGCTCCTCGTGCCGTTAGCGCCAGAGGCAGGCTGCCGACAACGTCGGCCAGACCGCCGGTCTTGATCAGCGGAAAGACCTCGCTGGCAGCAAATAGGATGCGCAATGTCACAGATCCGAAACCAAGTCGCTGCTCACAGCCACAACATGCATCCGGTTTCAAACGGATGAGCCAGCATGGGGTGATGCGGGTAGGCGCGGATACGCAGCTGCTGCAGGCCCGGTAGGGGGGCCACGTCCAGCGTGTAGATCACGGCGCCGCCGTCTTCCGTGGAGCCGGGCGTGAGGCGAACCGCCAGCGCTGCTTCAAACGAATCACTCGGACCAAAATGACCGAGTACGCACTCGATGGCCACGTCATCGGCGGTGAGACCGTCGAGTTCGGCGCGCACCTTGAGCTGCAGACGTTGATCGGCGCGCAGCGCGGCGGGCGGCGCTTCCTGCAGTCCGATGCGGACGTGATGCCAGCTGTCCTTGACCTTTCGTTTCCATTTGGCCAGATCTGAACCTGCCTTGCCGCCGTCCGCAGCGAGCGCCTGCCCGTGGCGGATCGCCGGGGCATAGGAGAGGCGCAGATAGTCCTCCAGCATGCGCTCGGCATTGAACTGCGGAATGACCGATTTCATCGAGCGCTTGCACAGATTGACCCATTCTTCCGACCAACCCTGATTCTGATCGCCGAAATAGGTGGGGATCACTTCGGATTCGAGGATATCCATCAGCTGACGGCCTTCCTCGGCCGCGCGGGTTTCGGTGTCGAAATGCGAACCCACTGGTTTGACACCGAAGCCGTTGCTGCCGTCGAAGCTTTCGGGCCACCAGCCATCCAGTACCGAGACGTTGATCACGCCGTTGATGCCGGCTTTCATTCCGGAGGTGCCGCAGGCTTCGAGCGGGTACTCCGGTGTGTTGAGCCAGACGTCGCAGCCCTGGACCAGATTGCGTGAGAAATGCAGGTCGTAGCCTTCGATCACGATCAGCTTGCCAATCAGATCCGGCTCCATCGACGCCGCGTACAGTTCCCGGATCAGCGCCTGCCCGGGTTCGTCGCGCGGATGCGCCTTGCCGGCGATCAGCAGGATCACAGGCCTTTCGGGGTCGTTGAGCAGACGCGCCAGCCGCGCACGGTCGCGCAGGATCAGGGTCGCGCGTTTGTATGTGGCAAAGCGACGGGCGAAGCCCATCACCAGAGCCTTGGTGTTGTAGTTCTGGATCTGAGCGGTGACGCGCGCGATGATCGCCTCGGGGGTGCCGTTGCGGCGGTGCTGGGTGCGGACGCGTTCGAGCACATCGACCAGCAGATCGCGCTTGAGTTGCTGGCGCAACGCGATGAAGCGGTGGTAGGGAATTTCGTCGATCGTGTTCCAGTACTGCTTGTCCAGCAGGTGCTTGGTCCACTCCGGAAAGTAGTCGTGCAGCAGCAGTACCCACAGCCGCGCCAGGAAGGTATGCAGATGCGTGCCGTTGGTGATTCCGCGCATCGGGTTTTCCGACGGTTCGATCTGCGGCCAGATGTAGCTCTCGGCCTCCGAGGCAACGTCGCCGTGGATCCTCGAGACGCCATTGACGAATCGCGCTCCGCGCAACGCCAGAGCGGTCATGTTGAAGATGCCGCCGATCGGTTCGTCGCCGAATTCGAGCACTCGGTGTTCGTCTGAATGCAGCTCTTTCATGAAGCTGCCCAGATAGCGATGAACCAGCGCGTGCGGAAAGCGGTCGTGACCGGCGGGAACGACGGTATGCGTGGTGAAAATGGTATTGGCGGCGACACACTCGAATCCGTTGTCGAGGTCGGCACCGGCGACGATGCGTTCGCGCACGCGCTCAAGAATCGAGAACGCTGCATGGCCCTCATTGATGTGCCAGGCGGTCGGTGCCAGACCCATCGCGCCTATTGCGCGCACGCCACCGATGCCCAGCACAATCTCCTGCTGGATACGCATGTCCTGGCCGCCGCCGTAGAGCTGATAGGTGATGCTGCGGTCCTGTGGCGGGTTTTCCGGGACATCGCAGTCGAGCAGGATCAGCCGCATGTGCCCGACCTGGGCTTCCCAGACCCGCAGCTGTACGGTATGGCCGTCTACGGGGACGGTGACACGCAACTCCTGTCCATCGCTGCCATAGACCATGGAGATCGGCAGGTCGTCGGCGGTGACCGGCAGATACAGCGCGTGCTGCTGGCCCTGGGCGT
>JBFFJL010000548.1:0-2509 GCA_041555955.1 Nevskiaceae bacterium | reverse complement strand
TGCCGGCGTACTTGCCGAACAGCACGACGTCGCCCTTCTTGACGTCCAGTGCGATCAGCTTGCCTTCGTCGGTCTTCTTGCCCTGACCGACAGCAATCACCTCGCCCCGAACCGGCTTTTCAGCGGCGGCGTCCGGAATGATGATGCCACCGGCTGATTTCTTTTCTTCCTCCAGACGCTTGACGATCACGCGATCGTGCAAAGGACGCAGCTTCATATGTAAATCTCCCGATAGGTCAACAAGTTAGATTCATCCATTGGAAGTGCGCCAGCCGTCTTTGAGGCAACTGTTAGCACTCTCCACCAGAGGCTGCTAATTGTTGGGGACGACGTTTCCCGATTCAAGGGGTTTGCGTGAATATTCGGCGACAAATGCCGAAATCAGGGGCATAAATCGGGCGCTCCCCCGCCCGAAGGGGACTTGGAGCAGCCGCAAGCGCCCGACAGTCGTGCAGAAGGCGGCCAATTCCGATGAACTCTGTCCGCCGCCACGCCCAGTGAATGCGACTCATGCGATGATGCAGCCTCTTCCCGGCGGCAGCGGCTGAGTCCTTGAATAAGCAACTGAAATTACCCGCCACCCAGCGGTCGCCGTGCAGTGTACGGCCTGCCCGGCACCACCCTCCGGTTCGAAAGCCAGCCACACGGCAGCACCGCGCGCGCCCTGCCCGATGAATCTGCTGGCCGAACTGCGGCGCCGTAACGTCATCCGCATGGCCGGGCTGTATCTGGTCAGCGCATGGTTACTGGTGCAGGTTGCAGACACTGTGCTGCCGGCATTTGACGTGCCCGAATGGGTCATGCGCGCACTGATTCTGGTGCTGGCGATCGGCTTTGTCCCGGCGCTGGTGTTCGCCTGGATCTTCGAACTGACCCCTCAGGGCATCAAACGCGATGCCGACGTCGACCCTGCACAGTCAATCGCTCCGCAGACCGCGCGGCGGATGGAGCGCGTGATGCTGGCGTTGCTGGCATCGGCGGTCCTGTACTTCGGCATCGACAAGTTCGTACTCGCGCCGACGCAGCCGGCAGCGTCCGCGAATGGCGTCACGGCAACGCCGACCGGGACCGGAGCGGCGGCCGCGTCCCGGGATAAATCCATCGCCGTGCTGCCGTTCGAGAACCTCAGCGAAGACAAGGCCAACGGCTATTTCGCCGACGGCGTCCAGGACCAGATCCTGACGGGCCTGGCCAAGATCGGCGCGCTCAAGGTGATCTCACGCACCTCCACCCAGCGCTATGCGAGCCGACCGGAAAACCTGCCGCAAATCGCGCGGGAACTGGGTGTGGCCCATATTCTCGAAGGCAGCGTCCAGCGCGCCGGCAACCGAGTGCGGATCAATGTGCAGCTGATCGATGCTGCCAGCGACTCCCACCTGTGGGCCGACACCTACGACCGCACACTCGATGACATTTTTGCCGTGGAAAGTGAAGTGGCGCAGAAGATTGCCCAGTCGCTCGCGGCCACGCTGACGCAGGGAGAATTGATCGCGCTGGCAGCAAAGCCCACAGAAAATGCCCAGGCCTACGCCGCATATCTGAAGGCCCGCGTGCTCTTCGCTCAAGTCGCCGGCTCACGACAGCACCTGGACGAAACCCTGGCGGCCTACCGGGAAGCGGTCCGGCTCGATTCCGGGTTTGCGCTCGCCTGGGCGGAATTGGCGCGCGTTGCCTTTCTCACCGGATGGACCGGCGTGGATCCCACCGGGGATCTGAAGCAGGAAGCTCAGCAGGCCATGGCCAAAGCCACCGCCCTGGCGCCCAACGCACCACAGGTTGAAATGACGCGCGCGATCGACCTGTACTACGACAAGCGCGACTTCACCGGCGCATATGCCCTGATCAACAAGGTCAAAAAAGCGCTGCCGGGTGACCCCGAGGTCTGGTCCTATTCGGGCTTTCTGGCCCGCCGCCTGGGGCTTTGGGACGCGGCCATCGCCGACTTCAGGCGGGGACGGGCAATTGCGCCGAACGACCCGGATATTCCCTATCACCTCGGCGTGACGCTGGGGAGCATCGGCGACTGTACGGGTGCGCAAGCCGAGTTTGATGCCAGCCTGGCATTGCAACCAGACAATCCGGCGGCCTATTCGTTAAAGCTTCAGTGCCTGTGGATGCTCGGTGACCTGTCACAGGCCGCCAGCGTGCTGTCTCACGCGCCTGACGAGTTACCCATGGCCTCGTCTCTCAAGGGGCTCCAGGCGCTCTATCTCCGTGACTACGCCACTGCGTCGCAGCTTCTGCGCAAGGCGATCGCCAGCGATAACGGCACCCAGGCAGACTCTTCTTTCAGTGGCTACATTCCGGCGGTCATCGACTGGCAACTGCAGCTGGGCATCGTTGAACAGCGCGCAGGCAATATCAAGGCCGCCCAGGCCAGTTTCGCCGAGGTCCGCGACGCATCAACCGTTGCGCTGGCCAGGATCACCAACAGCCGATATTCGAACATCGCCTGGCATGCCGCCTTGGGTTTGTCACTCGCCGGACTGGGGGAGGCCGAGGCCGCCGC
>JBFFJL010000547.1:0-2509 GCA_041555955.1 Nevskiaceae bacterium | reverse complement strand
GCGCGTCGAGCGTGACAGGCAACATGCCCATCCTCCCCTCTTACACCTTGGCAAACGGTGTTACAGGCGGATTTCGGCCGATGCCGCGAGCTTCGGCTGCAGCAGCTCATCGGGCATACTGTGGTTTTGGCCACTGCTTGATACTCCGGATCGGGCGCCGATTGTGCCGTGTTCGGCTGCTCACAAAAAGCTCGCCCCCGCACTGGGCGGGGGCGACTGGCCATTGAAGCGCAACGCTCCGGACGTTCAGGAACCCAGGTACGGCGGCGGCGACCAGGCCTGCTGCTCCTGCCCTTCGATCACCGGCTTGATGATGATGTCGACGCGACGATTGCGCGACTCGGCGACGCCATCCCCGGTGCGCACCAGCAACTCGCGCTCGCCACGGCCTTCCTGGCGAATACGCGTGCCCGGAAGCCCCTGGGAGCTCATGTAGCTGGCGACCGATGCAGCGCGGCGCTCGGACAGGCTCTGGTTGTGCGAGTCGCTGCCGGTGGTATCGGTGTGGCCGACGACGTGGATCACGGTCTTGTCGTAGGTCTTCAGCACATTGGCGATCTTGGCATAGGTATTCATCGCCTCCGGACGGATCTGCGCGCTGTCAACGTCGAAGCTGACGTCGCTGGCGATGCCGATCTTCAGCGCATCGCCGGCAATCTGCGTGATCTGCAGCTCATTGCGCGCTGCTTCGGCAGCCAGCTGCTGATTGAGTTCGGCCTTCTGCTTGTCCATGTAGTTGCCAACCGCGCCTCCGGCGATCGCGCCCACCACGGCACCGACGATCGGCGCGCCCTTGGCATGACTGACCTGGTTGCCCAGCACGCCACCAGCGATCGCACCAATCACAGCGCCGGTCTTGGCGCGCTGATTCGGGTCATCGGTGGCACAGGCGCTGAGTCCGCCAATCACCGCCGCACACACTGCCACGCGAAATGCCTTCATGTTCGTTTCCCCTTGTTCCGGTTTCGATTACGTCTGGATTCTGACGGCTTGCGCTGAATTGTCGATGAATGCGCGGTGACCTGAACCAGCTCAAGGTCGATTTTACGCTCGTCCAGGTTGACCCGGACAAGCCGAATGCGAACTCGATCGCCCAGCGAGTAGACCGTATTGCTGCGACTGCCGATCAAGCGGTGCGAGCGCGCGTCGTGCTCGTAGTAGTCGTTGCGCAATGATGAAACATGCGCCAGACCTTCGATGAACAATCCATCCAGCTCTACAAACAGGCCGAACGGCACCACTGCACTGATCGTTCCGTCGAACTCCTCACCGACCCGATCGCTCATGAACTCGCATTTGAGCCAGGTCGTGACGTCGCGCGTGGCTTCATCGGCGCGACGTTCGGCCATCGAGCAATGCGCGCCGAGCGTCACCAGCTTCTCGTGATCGTAGACAAAGGTTTTCGGCTTGCGCTTGGCCAGCGCATGCTTGATCCCTCGATGCAGCATCAGATCGGGATAGCGCCGGATGGGCGAGGTGAAATGTGCGTAATGCGTCAAGGCCAGCCCGAAATGCCCGATGTTGTCCGGGCTGTACCGCGCCTGCATCATCGAACGCAGCATCACCGTCTGGATCAGCCCCGCATCGGGACGCGCGCGCGCGGCGTCCAGAGTCTTGCTGTAATCCTTGGCCGTCGGCTTGTCACCGCCACCGAGACGCAGCCCTCGCAGCGCCAGGAACTCGCGCACCGCGCTGAGTTTGAGCAGATCCGGAGACTCGTGCACGCGATACAGGTTCGGCACCTTCTGCTTGTCGACGAACTTGGCCGCTTCGACATTGGCGGCCACCATGCATTCTTCGATCAGTCGGTGCGCCAGATTGCGCTGCACCGGCACGATGCGTTCGATCTTGCGCGTATCGGAAAACACGATGCGGGTCTCGGTTGACTCGAATTCGATCGCGCCCCGCTTCGAACGCGCGGCAAACAGCGCGTCGAAAACATCGTTGAGTGTCTGCAGATGCTTGAGCAGGCCCTGGCGCTTTTTCGCAGCCTCTCCCTGCGGCTCGGCCAGCATCGCCGCGACATCGTCATAAATCAGCCGCGCCTTAGATCGCATCACCGCCTCGAAGAAGCGCGACTTGGCCACCTCGCCGTCTGGCATTACGCGCATCTCGCAGACCATGCACAGGCGATCGACGTCGGGATTGAGCGAGCACAAGCCGTTCGACAGCTTCTCCGGCAGCATCGGAATCACCTGCTGCGGAAAGTAGACAGAGGTCGCGCGACGGATGGCCTCCTTATCCAGCGGAGAATCCACCACGACGTACGACGAGACGTCGGCAATGGCTACCCACAGGGTCCAGCCCTTGCGTTCGGCACGCGCATGCACGGCATCATCGAAGTCACGCGCATCGGCACCATCGATCGTGACCAGCGGCAACTCGCGCAGGTCTTCACGGCCGACGATCTGATGCGGCATCACCGTATCTTCGAGCACCGAAACTTCGCGTTCGACTTCGGTCGGCCAGGTGTTCGGCAGACTGTGCGCACGAATCGCCGCTTCGATCT
>JBFFJL010000546.1:0-2510 GCA_041555955.1 Nevskiaceae bacterium | reverse complement strand
GGTGCCCGTCGTCGAGTACGGTCTGTTGTATGGTGGGCTGCTCTTCGAGGGGTGGCGCCGGAGGTCGGCGCCGGGGGCGGACCGTTGAGCGTGCTCGAGACGATCATCTACAACGCGTCAGTGACTGATCCCACTGGCGCGACAAGTCACGGGACGGAGGTCCTGGACATCTCGGCAACCACAAACGGCGGACGCTTTTCGGTGAAGTGGAAGGCGTCGGCAGCGACGCCGAACTACGTCGCATATTGGTACATCAGTGCAGACCCGTACTTCCAGACCGATGACGAGCAGTTCCTCGGATTCCAGTGCGGGCTCCCGGCGCCATACGACCATTGCGCAAATCAGAAAAGCGCGAGCTGGGCGTGCGAGTACAGATCGGATGTGTCGATCTACTGCGGCGATGGCTACGACACCAGTCTGTCGTCGTACTTCTCGCGGCATAACGGCCTGCCCGGCAGCTATTACATCCTGCTGCGGGCGTGCGACGGTCTTTTCGAAGACTGCAAGGTCCAGGCTTTTCCGGCGAACTTCTACTGACCAACCGGAGATGCAACTGCATCGAGGCTGACGGATGCAGTGCGTGAAATTCCCACATCAAAAGTAGAACAACGATGGAAGAGGCCGCCGCCGACCCAGAAGTGTCTTCCAAACCCGAAAAAGGTATCGGACCATACACATGTCCAATAAACCAATAAGGGAGGGACCATGAAATTTGTGACAACTCTGTGCGTGGCAGCCGCGATGAGCGTGTGCATGTCCGCGTTTGCGGCGCCTGAAGCCGTCGTGCTCTACGATTGGTCGGCCAGCCCGATCAAGAAGTCTGAAGGCGGATTCAACCCCGCGTTTGCCTACGCCCATACAGTCGATTTCGACTCCCGCCGTGATGGCGAGTGGTCGGAATCCGATGGAACCCGTCACTGGGAACTGACGATTCGTGTGCCGGGCGCTGCAAGCGTTGCGGCTGAGCTGACCTACGAGCCGGTCGACGGCTCGGTTCTGGAGGTCGCCGGCGAATACCTGATCAATGCCGAATCCCGCTACGTCTCGTGCCACACCGGCAAAGAGGCGATCACACTGGAGGTGACTGTGCCGGCCACCGGCGGTGATCCGCTGGTCAAGATCACCGGACTGCGCCTGAGCGAGCAGAACGTAACGGCCAAGGCAAGTTCCGCCAATGAATGGGTGAACTACAGCTGCTACCACACGTCAAAGAATGACGTGAACGGGCGCGCTACCGTGGGCGTGACTTTTGATGGCGCCGGTTTTTGCACGGCGACGCTCATCAACAACCGCATGGGGCCGAGCGGCGCTCCAAAGCCCATGATCCTGACTGCGGCGCATTGCCGCATGGATGGAGATCCGAACCAGCTTGTCAAGAACATGCGCCTCTACTGGAAAGCCGAGAGCCCTTGCGGCGCATCGGACCCCGGCGACTTTTCGGTGTTGAACAATCCTAAGGGGCCGGTTCAAGTTGTCTCCGGGCGTCACGTCGTTTCGATTCAAAACTGTGCATCTGGCGACCCGGAATGCCTGCGCGGTGATTTTTGGTTGATTGAACTTGATCGTTGGCCTGTGGCTGAGGCTAATGCCTGGGCGGCAGGTTTCGACGCTCGTGATCAGTCGCCGGCTCCGGGTGTGCTTTATGACATCCATCACGGGACCGCCAAGGACAAACAGTACCTGGAGTCTTCTGTTTGGACCTACGACGATCGCCGCCCGCGCGGGCATGGTTACTACACGGCTGTCCTGATGGATCCATCGGCATCCAATGCTGTTGGCGTGGTTGCTCCGGGAGCTTCTGGTAGCGGGTTGTTCATCGGGGGAAGTGATCTTTTTGTGGGGCTAACGAGCGGCGGCGGTACAGAATCCTCGTTACATCCTTTGATCGGAGGTCCTTGGACCGAAAGCAATCTCGGAACTTATCTTGTTCCCAATCCATCAGATCCAACGTCCCGCGTACTCAGCGGGCGTGAAGCTCCAGTGGCGATCACACCACAGCTGACATTCTCAGCTGATCGCGCGAACGCAAAGCAGTATGAGAATGTGAATCTGACGTGGGCCGCGCAGTACGTCTCAAGCTGCGTTGCATCTCAGGGATGGAGCGGACAGAAGACGACATCAGGCAGCGAGTCTGCTTCTCTGAACGCGACTGGAACATACCGCTTTGTTCTGTCCTGCACAGGGGACAACGGCTCAGTCAGTCGTGAGGTGAGTATCGTTGTGACTGGGGCAACCCCGACCCCGACGCCTACCCCCGTCCCAACGCCAACGCCGACGGCTCAAGCCGATCAAAGCGGCGGAGGTTCATTTGGCTTTTCCTCACTGCTTATTCTTGCGGCCGTCGCGCGCTATCGATTTGGGGTCCGTCGATCCACCAAGTAGCACGGAAAAAACAGCAACCAGGCCCCGTCGGACCAAAGAAAGCCCCGGAAAATTCCGGGGCTTTTTCGTGTCAGCTTGCGAAATGTGGTGGCGAAAATCAGGCGTAGAGGCCACTCATCTTGAGATCC
>JBFFJL010000545.1:0-2524 GCA_041555955.1 Nevskiaceae bacterium | reverse complement strand
GCGGTGCCCGGCGCCTCACTGAATCGCAGTAGATCGTGCGCTGGTGCGGCGTCAGCGACCGACCATCGAGCGTGCGATGACTTCCTTCATGATCTCGGAAGTGCCGCCGTAGATGCGCTGAATACGCGCATCGGCCCAGTAGCGCGAGATCGCGTATTCGGTCATGTAGCCGTAGCCGCCGAACAGCTGCAGGCAGGCGTCGGTGACGCGGCCTTCCATCTCGGTGGTCGCGAGCTTGATCATCGCCGCGGTGGGGACGTCGAGCTTCTGGTCAGCGTACTGCTGCGTGCATTTCTCGACGAAGGCGCGATGCACTTCGATGTCGGTCTTGCAGGTGGCGAGCACGAAGCGGGTGTTCTGGAAGCTGGCGATCGGCTGGCCGAAGGCTTTGCGCTGAGTCACGTATTCGATGGTCTTTTCCAGCGCGCCGTGGGCGTGGGCGACGGCGGACACCGCGAGTACCAGGCGCTCGCGCGGCAGTTCATCGATCAGATGGCCGAAGCCGCCGCCGACGCGGCCCAACACTTCGTCCTTGGAGATGCGCAGGTTGTCGAAGAACAGTTCGGAGGTGTCGGCCGAGTGCAGGCCGGCCTTGTCGAGATTGCGGCCGCGCTGAAACCCGGACAAGGTGGTATCGACGGTGAACAGGGTCGTGCCCTTGGCGCCGGCCTTGGGGTCGGTCTTGGTTGCCAGCACCACGACGCCGGCATGCTGGCCGTTGGTGATGAAGGTCTTGGAGCCGTTGATGATGTAGTCGTCGCCGTCGGCCGTTGCGCTGGTTTTCATGCCCTGCAGATCGGAGCCGGCGCCGGGTTCGGTCATGCCGATCGCGCCGATGCATTCGCCGGCCGCCATTTTCGGCAGGTACTTCTGCTTCTGCGCTTCAGTGCCCAGATGCAGGATGTACGGGGCGGCGATGTCGGAGTGCACCGTCAGATTCGAGGCCAGCGCCAGGAAGCCCATGCGCGCGGCTTCTTCGACGACCACGCAGGAGAACGCGAACGGTGCGCCAATGCCGCCGTACTCTTCCGGCATGTCTACGCACAGCAGACCGGCTTCGCCCATCTGCAGGTACAGGTCCTTCGGGTAGATGCCGTCCTTTTCCCATTGTTCGTAATAGGGTTCGACGGTGTCCTTGAAGAAGCGGACGACGTTATCGCGAAACAGTTCGAGTTCTTCGTTGTGCGTGCTCATGAGTCTTTGACGTTCAGGTGAGAAGGAAGACGGGAAATCCGGCGCAATCAGGGGCAGCTGCGACGGCGCATTGGAAAGCGCAGCGCCATCGGCTGGCCGTTGGACGTGCCTTCGATGCGCGCATTGAGCTGATCCGGTGCGGTGTACTCGTAGACGATCCGGGTCGGAAATTCGTTGCTCGGATTGTCAAATAAGACGCTGTGGTCGGTGATGGAGGCGGCATTGAAGCGGGTTTCGTTCTCGCCTTTGGGCATCGCGATGTAGTCGAAGCCGCCGCCACCGCTGGTGACGATGCGCAGGAATTCGAACTCGCGGGTGAATCCGTTTTCGATGCGCCGCGAGACACCGAGCATGCTGTTGCCGGTCGGCGCGGTCCAGTGCTCTTCGTAACGGCCGGTTTCGGTATCAAAGCCCCAACAGCCGCTCATCCAGCCGAAGCGGTCGACGCGGGCCACGTCGTCTGCGCCCGCCGTTGAGACAGCGCCCATGAGCGCGAGTACGCAGGCCAGTTTTTTCAGCATCGCGGGCTCCTCCTGTTCGTGCCTCGTACCGAGAGGCGGGCGGACGCTGACGCGTCCCGTACCGAGCGGGAGCCGCGAGCGGCACCCTAGTCGCGAAAGCGCCGGGTCAGATCGCCATACGCATCCACGCGCCGGTCCCGCAGGAACGGCCACCAGCGCCGGACATTTTCGCTGCGCTGCAGATCGATATCGACCAGCAGCACCTCTTCGCGTTCGTCGCCCACTGCAAGCAATTCACCTTGGGGTCCGGCTGCGAAGCTGTGCCCCCAGAACTGCGCGCCGGGCCATTGACCGGTCGGGTCCGGCTCGAAGCCGACGCGGTTGGCCACCAGCACCGGCAGGCCATTGGCGACGGCATGCGCACGCTGGATCGTAACCCAGGCGTCGCGCTGTCGACCCTGCTCTTCGGTAGGGTCTTGCGGGTTCCAGCCGATCGCGGTGGGGTAGAGCAGCAGGTCGGCGCCGGCCAGCGCCATCAGCCGCGCGGCCTCCGGATACCACTGATCCCAGCACACCAGCACGCCGAGCCGGCCGACACTGGTGTCGATCGGTGCGAAGCCGGGTCCGCTGGCGCCGCTCGCGGCATCGCCGGGGGTGAAGTAGAACTTCTCGTAGTAGCCCGGATCGTCGGGGATGTGCATCTTGCGGTAGATGCCGGCCAGGCTGCCGTCGCGCTCCAGCACCACTGCGGTGTTGTGGTACAGCCCCGGAGCGCGGCGCTCGAACAGCGAGCCGACGATGACCACACCCAGTTCCGACGCCAACGCGCCGAGAAAGTCGCTGGACGGTCCCGGAATCGGCTCGGCCAG